>JABDAM010000025.1 GCA_013289145.1 Alphaproteobacteria bacterium
TTACCTCAACCAAAGATGATGTTGTTACCGATTTGAAAAAAGGCGCATCACGTGTCGGCGCGGAAGCCCGCACTACCGCTGAAAATGTCAAATCCGACATCCGCAATGGCATGCGTGACGCGCGCGACAGCGCGAGTGACGCGCATTCCGATTGGGAAGGCACGGCGCGGGAATTCGGCGCGCAGGCTCGTCATTATTTTGAAGACGCGCGCGATGAAATCCGCGGCACCGCGGACGAAATCCGCACCCGCATCACGCGTAATCCGGTTGAATCCAGCGTCGTCGCATTGGCGGTTGGTTTCATTTTGGGCCAATTGTTCCGCCGGTAATTCTTTGCTAAATCGTTAGTTAATGAAACCAGAAAACGCCGCAGGTGATTAATATGCTCGGAAAATTGATAGCTTTAATCGCCTTGCGGCGTTCTTCGCCGCTCAGCAGCGCGTTTTTGACGCGCGCGATGTCAAGTGTAAGCGTTGTTTTAACGCTGTCCTTGGTGGTGGCCTTTCTCGCCAGCGTCTTGCTGGCCGGGCTGATTTGCCTGTCCTATAATTTGATGATCGTGAACGGCGTGCCGCACAACAGCGCCCTGGAAATTCTGGCGATTGCATGTCTGGTCGTTTTACTGATTTTGGTGGCAGTCATCATCCAAACGGTTAAGAAAATCAAAATTCTAATCGGTGAAATGATGGTTGCCGAAAACCCGGTTGCGAAACGCGTCAGCAATATCGTTTATTCTTTCCTGGATGGATTGCTGTCATAAAAATCCAATGTGGATGTATGCACCGCGCCGCATATTTTGATGATTACATTCGCCGGCCGATATATTATAATAAAGATAACAGCACCCTGAAACAGACTCGTGATGCCTTATTCCAGCTTTCAGAAAATTTTGTATGTGGAAGATGACGCTGCGCTAGGGCGGCTCTTGCAGAAACGGATGGCGCGCAGCGGTCTGGATGTGGATGTCGTCCTGACGGCCGAGGCGGCGATTGAAAAGCTCGCGGCGCATGCCTACGACATTTTATTGGTCGATCATATTTTGCCCGGCATGAGCGGCTTGGAATTTCTGGATGTCGCGTTGCGGGATGAAAATACGCCCCCGATTATTCTACTCACGGCCGGCGGTGATGAACGCGTGGCGATCGCGGCGCTGGAAAAAGGCGCGGCGGATTATGCCGTTAAAGACGTCAACCAGGCCTATATCGAATTATTGCCCGCGATCATGCAGGCCGCCTTTACCAAGTCCCGCCTTCAGCGCGAAAACGAGCAACAGCATAAAGAGCTGATGTTGGCCAAGGAAAAGGCTGAGGCCGCAAATCAGGCAAAAAGCACGTTCCTTACGACCATGTCGCATGAAATGCGCACGCCGCTGAATGTCGTGATCGGTCTGGCGCATCTGCTATCCAAAACGCCGCGCAGCGCCAAGGAAACGGAGATGATACGGACGTTGATCACCAACGCGGATCTGCTGCTGCGCCTGATTAATGATCTGCTCGACATCAGCAAAATCGAAGCGCAGCAAATGCATCTGGAGCCCGCGCCGTTTGAGCTGGATGATTTAATTCATGACTTGCACGCCATGTTCCGCAGTCAGGCGGAACAAAAACAACTGGATTTCGCGATACAAAATAATACGTCGGACCTCGTCATTTCCGGCGACCGCATGCGGATTCAACAAATTCTGGTCAACCTGATCAGCAATGCGATTAAATTCACCCCGCAAGGCAAAGTGGAGGCGATCATCAATGCTGCCCCTCCCGCAAATGGGAAAGTGGATTTAACGATTACGGTTCACGATACCGGCATCGGCATTCCCGCCGATAAGCGGGAAGACATTTTCGATAAATTCACTCAGGCCGATGAAACCATCACGCGCCGTTATGGCGGTTCCGGCTTGGGCCTGGCGATCGCGAAATTGCTGGCCGTTAAAATGGGCGGCGATATCGTCCTGCAAAGCGTTGAAGGACAGGGCTCGACCTTTACTTTCAACGTATCTCTGCCTGCCGCACAGCAAATCACAAAAGCTCAAAAATCACCCGCCATTGAATCGCGCGATAATAATCAAAGCAAGACCGTTCTGGTGGTTGAAGATTATGCGCCCAATATGATGGTTGCGCGCCTGATGCTCGAAGACATGGGATTTGAAGTCAAAACCGCGGAAAACGGCCGCAAGGCGATTGAATGGGTCGAGGAACAAAACAGCGCCTTTACCGCCATTTTGATGGATGTGCAGATGGAAGGCATGGATGGTTACGAAACCACCCGCAAAATCCGTGAACTTGAAAAACAAAAACCTGGACGGAATTTTATTATCGGCGTGACCGCGCATGCCTTGGCCGGCGATCGTGACCGCTGCCTTTCAGCCGGAATGGATGAATATATCAGCAAGCCTATTCATCCTGATATCCTGTCACAGAAATTGTTCAAACTGACCGGTTAAAGAAATTAAAAAGATTTTACGATTTTCTTATTATTTCCTCACTTCTTGGCACTGAATTATTATGAGGCAGGGTTTATAATTTATACGCTAAGAAAAAGGAGGCGACCATGTACCTCAATAACCTGAATATCTCGCCGCGCATGCCGGTGCGTTACGGCGCGGACGCCGCGATGGCCGCCGCGACTGTAGAGTATTTGGAAGAAGCGGAAGAACTGGCGCAATCCATCAGAAAATTCAACATCCGGCATGAAGACACGCTGGATAAACACGGCGTGAACGATCAGGCTATGGCGATTGAACGCTGGCTGGAATCTTATCGCCGTGGTCAGACGGCGGCGCGTAAAATCTCCGAGAACGGCTTGGAAATGCTTGAGGAAATGAGCAAGCGCTTGCACGAGGCCGTCGCGGAACTACAGCGTTATGAAGGCGAAGGCGGTAATCCCGCGACCAAAAGTCAACAGGCGGAAATCGATAACCTCACACACGCCATGCGCAAGGTTGAACAAATTACCGAACGGATTAAGGACGCATCCTTTGTGCATCCGACTGAAAAAACGGAAACCAATTAACTCTGGAGACACTAACCATGAACAATACCAATAAAACCCTGCTGGCCGTTCTCGTGATCGTGATTATCGCGGTCTTTGGCTATTACCTGATGAACGGTCCTGATCGCCGCACCACGGGTGAAAGAATCGGCGATGCCGTCGATACTCTGCCCCAGGGTCTGGGCAAGGCGTCGGACCAGCTAGGCGACCGCACGCCGGGCCAGAAAATGGGTGACGCTGTCCATGATGCGGGCAATAAAATCGATAATGCGGCGAAGGGCCATTAATTCAGGGGGTATGGCTGGTATCGAATGTCCCCCTGATTTTTCGCGGGATATTTTGTTATTTAAAAATTATCCCGCCTAGCCTATGTTTCTGATGGAATGAGCGCCGCTAAAAAATTTGCCGATAATGACGCAAAATCCGCCGATAAAATCCGCGAGGATTTGCATAGGCAGATTTTGTCTACAGTTTCGCATGATTTGAAAACGCCTTTGGCGACCATTATAGGCTCGCTGGAAGTTTATCAGAAAATGTATGACAAGCTCTCGCCGGAAAAACGTCAGTTGCTTTTGCATGCGTCGTTGGCGGAGGCTTACCGGCTGGATAATTTCATCACCAATATTCTGGATATGACGCGGCTAGAAGCCGGCGTTGTTCGCGCCAGTGCTGAGGTTTGTGATATTCAGCAAATTATCAAGGACACCATTACGCGTCTGGGGCCAAAGGGGCTGGCGGCGACCGTGGAAATTTCCATCTCGCCGCGCGCCGGAGATTTGATCACGGATCCGATGCTGCTCGGCCGCGCGCTGGGCCTGGTGGTTGAAAACAGTTTGCGTCATGGCGGCGGCGGCAAAGCACCGATTATCGAAATTACCAGTTCGCATAACGGCCATGCGCATAGCATTCACGTGCGCGATCATGGTCCCGGAATCCCCGAAAATCGTCTGGAAGATATTTTCGCGAAATATACGCGCTTTAATAATGCCGATTATCAGAACGCCGGCACGGGTTTAGGCCTGTCGATCGCGCGTGAATTGATGACGACGATCGACGGTAAAATCACCGCGCAAAATCATGCCGCGGGCGGCGCGCTGTTTATGCTGCAATTTCCGCAGCTCAACCTAAAGCAATAAAAAGGGGCCCTCAGGCCCCTTTTACTAAACTGCCGGTGGCGGCATGCGCCTGCCTGTGACCATGTGGTAAACCAGACTGATCACGAACAGTACGACAAATAACACCGCCAGAAATTTCGCAATCTCGGCAAAGGTTCCCGCCAGGCCGACGAAGCCAAGCAAGGCCGCAAGCACAGCTAGAATGAAAAAAGTGATAACCCAGGATAACATCTATTGCTCCTTTCAAAAGCATGGGATCATTTTACCCAAAGCCGCGCAAAATTCCCGCTGCGCTTGCGTGGCAGAAAATAAATTATCGGCAAAAAGTCTATGGTTTGCCGATTTGGATGGATAAATATCGGGCGGGCGTGGGCAGACCATGTTTATAAGCCAAGGTTATAATTTCCGCTGTTCCGCCCGTGGCAGCGCGAAAAGCCATGATGCTGTGTTTGTTTAAAATGGGATTTTGCAGCCAATCAAAACCTTGCTTGGTCGCTGCGGCCGCTTTTGCGGTCTTTAGGCGTGCGCGGGATTTAATCGGCCGCGCATGCCCGCGCCAGTTTGGATTTTGCCAATGGTTGGCGGTGCAGACATTGTCGGTGATAACATGCGCCGCCGTTTCCATGCGTTCAATTACGCGCGCTTCGCCAGCCGCCGCGCCGCAGACGGTGAAAATCACCGGAATGGCGAGCGGCGTTTGTTCCAGCATGCGGCATGCCGTTTGATAATCCGGCGCGCTTTCAAACACATGGCGCAGCAAATGCGTCGGCGGCCAATCGCGGCTGTTAAATGTTTTGCGGCGCTGAATGATCCAATCTGGAATACTGCCGATTTTGCCGATGCCCAAATGCATGGGAATGGGCGCCTGGTTGATTGCGATTACAAATCGTCCCGGCGCGATGCCGTTGATCATGCCGCTATTGCCCGGCCAGTTGATATCGTAATAGGGTCCATGCGGCGTTTGATATTCCGCCACATGCATAAAATCCGCCATCGCCAAAGACCAATCGAGGGTGCGATGCATAACCGGCATGCCATTTTCATCCGGCCGGACGAAAGTCGTGCAGCACCATTCATAGCCGGTATTAAGCGTATAGGCGCCCGCGCCCAAAATCTCCGCCAGCGCAGCCGTTTCATTTGTATAAATCGTGCAGGTTTGATCGAGCCACTTTTTGCCCATCCGGTCGCCGATCCGCAGGGCAAATCCGGGCACCAGCCAGCGCAGTCGATGGAGGAGGGCATGAAACCGGGCCCGTTCCGCCTGGGCAACCTGGGGCCGCGTCAGGCCCGCGTGAAAGGGAAAATCAGTGAGGGTTTCAAATGTATTTGACATGGGATGCCGGATATGTTAAGTTAGTGATCGTTAACTAACATACCATGACCCGGCCGCAAAATACAAGAGAAAAAATCGAACGCGCAGCGATCCGCCTGATCGCCGCGCGCGGCATCGACGCCGTCAGCATGCGCGACATCGCGGGCGAGGTAGGGGTGACGGAGGCGGCGTTATACCGCCATTTCGCCAACAAAAACGCCTTGGTCTGGGATATTTTCAGCGCGCATTACGATGCCTTCGCGCACGAACTGGCGGCGCTGCATGGGCCGCAAAAAACCCTGCGCGCGAAATTGGCGGCGATGATTTCCGCCTGCTGTGAATTCTTCGACCGCGACCGCGACCTGTTTACGTTTTTGTTGCTGGCACAGCATATCCAACGCCTGGCGCCGAAAAATTACCAGGCCGCCTTGCCTGCTATGTTGAACGATTTATTGGCGGCGGCGGTAAAGCGCGGTGAAATCCCCACGCAAAATACTGAAATCACCACTGCGATGGTGATGGGCATGGTGCTGCAAACCGCGCTTTTTTGCCTTTATCAAAAACCGCGTCCGGGGAAAATGCAACCGCATGCGGCGGCGCTGTCGAATGCGTGCTGGCAAGTCATTAAAAATCATGAAAGGAAATAATATGAAACATTCCATCTGGCACGGCCGCCAATTCACGCCGCTATGGATCAGTCAGTTTCTCAGCGCGCTGAATGATAATTTATTCCGCTATGCTTTTAATACCGCCTTAATTTTCGGCGTTATTCATATTTCGCCGCAGGATGCGAAAATGCTGGTTTCGCTCTCCGCCGCGCTGTTTATTTTGCCTTATTTGCTGATCTCCGGCCTGTCCGGCCAGATCGCGGATAAATATTCCAAATCCATGCTGCTGCGCTGGAGCCGCGGCGCGGAAATTCTGGCTTTCGGTATCGCGAGTTACGCGCTGGTCACATCTCAGATTCCGTTATTGCTGTTTTCCCTGGTTTTTACAGGTGCGCTGGCGGCTTTTTACGGTCCCGTCAAACATGCCATCACGCCGGAACTTTTGCCCGAACAACAATTGATCGCCGCCAATGGCGCGATTGAGGCCGGAACTTACGCCGCGATTTTGTTCGGCACTTTGCTCGGCACCAGTATTATTGTTTCCGGGCTGGCGGGTCCGGTTTGGACTGTCGTTTGGATGCTCGGCGTTGCGATAGTCGGCTGGGTTTTTTCCTTGCTGACGCCCGCAACGCCCGCGGGCGCGCCCGATTTGAAAATAGACTGGAACGTGCCGCGCCAGACCTGGGATCTGATCCGCTGGGGCAATCAGGATCCGGTGCGGTTGAAATTATTGTTGGGCCACGCCTGGTTCTGGTTTGTCGGCGCGGCGGTGCTCAGCCAGCTAACGATTTTTGTGAAAGACGATTTGCACAGCATGCTGGAGTTGAACACATTACTGTTGGCATTATTCGCCTGCGGCATCGGGCTTGGCGGCTGGCTGTGCAATTATTTGCTGCGCGGAGAAATTTCAGCGCAATATATTTCGCTTTCCGCGCTCGGCATGGCTTTCTGGTCTTTGGTTTTGGCGGGACTGGCCTATGCGCATCCGCCGGTGGGCGAGGCGCTGACGCTGATGCAATTTCTGGCCCAGGGCTGGGCGCCGTGGCTTTTGATTGCCGTGGTGTTGATGGCGGCTTGCGCCGGGCTTTATGTCGTGCCGCTGGTGAGCATGTTACAGGTTTGCGTGCCGGATGATCAGCGCGCGCGGTTGCTGTCGCTCGCCAATATTTGGTTTGCGATTTTTATTATCGCTTCGTCGCTGATGTCGTCGGTGATCATCGCCTTGGGCGGTCAGGCGAAAACGGTTTTTGCGGTGATTGGTTTGCTTACGCTGATTGTCGCGGTTTATCTGTTGTTTTTGTTGCCGAGAAATACATTGCGCGGAATCTTCACGGCGCTTTTGCGCGCGCTTTACCGGGTTGAGGTGACGGGTTTGGAAAACCTGACCCTCGCGGGGCCCAGCGCGGTGATTGTCGCCAATCATCAATCCTATCTGGATGGCATTTTGCTGGCGGCTTTTTTGCCGGGTAATCCGGTTTTTGCGATTGATCCGATTGCGGCCTCGCGCTGGTGGGCGAGGCCGCTGGTGTCATTGGTGGATATGTTCACGCTGAACCCGGCGGAGCCCATGAACGTCCGCCATTTGATTCAAAAGGTGCAATCCGGCCGCCAATGCGTGATTTTTCCCGAAGGCCGCCTGACGGAAACCGGCAATCTGATGAAAATCAATCCCGGCCCCGCGATGATCGCGGAAAAGGCCGATGTGCCGGTCGTGCCCGTGCGCCTGGACGGGCCGCAATACAGCCCGTTCAGTTATCTGTGCGGTGTTTTGCCCATTCGCTGGTTTCCGAAAATCACGCTGCACATTCTGCCGCCGGAACGCCTGCCCGCCACAACGCATTTGTCCGGCGATTGCCGCCGCCAAGCCATGGCGCGGAATTTATATGACGTCATGGCGCGCATGATTTTCCGCACGCAAGTATTGCCGGATAACTTATGGCTGGCCTTGCAAGATGCCGCAAAAAAATACGGCGCGAAGAATAAAATTTTGGAAGACGTTCGCCGCACGCCGATGAGTTATGGCGGATTGATCACCGCTGTTCACGCATTGGGTAATGCGTTTGCGGTTTTTACCAAACCGGGCGAACATGTCGGTTTGCTTTTGCCTACGGGTATTGCGGGCACGGTCAGCTTTTTCGCGCTGCAATCCCAGGGCCGCGTGCCTGCGATGCTGAATTTCACTGCCGGTCCGGCGGCGATGCAGGCGGCCCAAGCGGCGGCGCAAATTCATACGGTAATCACCGCGCGCGAATTTATCGAAAAGGGCAATCTGCAAAATCAAATCGATGCCATCGGCAAAAGCGCCAAAGTGATTTATCTGGAAGACGTGCGCAGGCAGATCAGCCCGATTGATAAATTGATCGCCGCAATCAAAATGAAAATAAATTATACGCCCGCCGCCGCGCGGAATATCAAAGGCAATGATACGGCGGTGATTTTATTCACCTCAGGCTCCGAAGGCCTGCCCAAGGGCGTCGCGCTCAGCCACCATAATCTGCTCGGCAATATTGAACAGTCTCGCACTATCGTTGCTTATACGCCTAAGGACGTGGTGTTTAATGCCTTGCCTATATTCCACGCCTTTGGCCTGACGGGCGGTTTGCTGGTGCCCTTGCTGCATGGCGTGAAAACCTTTTTGCATCCCAGCCCGCTGCAATACCGCATTATTCCGGAACTGATTTATCAAACCAATGCGACAATTTTGTTCGGCACGGATACCTTTTTAACCGGCTATGCGAAAACGGCGGATGCCTATGATCTTTACCGCGTGCGCGCGGTTTTCGCGGGCGCGGAAAAGGTGCGCGAACAAACGCGCAAGATTTACGCCGAAAAATTCGGTGTGCCGGTTTATGAAGGTTATGGCGTGACGGAATGCGCGCCGGTGCTGGCGGTGAATACGCCGATGCATCACCAATCCGGCACGGTCGGCCGCCTGTTGCCGGATATCGATTACCGTTTTGAAACAGTGCCGGGCATTGATGATGGCGCGCGCCTGTGGGTGCGCGGCCCGAATATTTTAAAGGGTTATTTCAAGGCCGATCAGCCCGGCGTGCTGCAACCCCTGGCGGATGGCTGGTACGATACGGGCGATATCGTGAAAATCGATGAGGCCGGATTTATCACCATTCTGGGCCGCGCAAAACGCTTCGCCAAAATCGGCGGCGAAATGATTTCTTTGGCGGCGGTGGAAAACTATGCTCTCACGCGCTGGCCGGAAGCGCAGCACGCGGTGATCAGCCTGCCCGATGCGCGCAAAGGCGAGGCATTGGTCTGGGTGACGGCGGCAGCGGATGCGACGCTGGCCGAACTCGCGCAAGTGATGAAGGCCGGCGGCGCGACGGAGCTTAGTATCCCAAAGGCCATTCATATTCTGCCCGCGCTGCCCCTGCTCGGCAGCGGCAAGGTGGATTATGTTTCACTGAAAGCATCCCTGCATGATCAGAATTTATAAATTCCTTAGTTTTACATCCGGCTTTGCGATTTAGATTTTATGTCATCCTTTCTAAATTGGCCCTTCAAACCAGGAGGCCAAAACATGGCAAGACCGAATACCAGCGTGTTAACCAACACGCCCCCCATCGACAATACGCCGGATCATACCATTCCGGCAGATACGCCGCGCCTGCGCCAGGATAATTACGATTTGCGGGAAGACCGCAAAGAACGCAGTGTCTGGGTCAGTGTGGCTTTGCTCCTTACCACCGCCGCGGTTTTGGTTTATGCCGCCTATGTATGGTATTCCAGTGGCAACAATCACGTAAATCTTACTGAGCAGAACCAAACCACGACCAACGCGCAATAACTATTTTTATCCTAAAAAAACGCCGCGCAGAATTTGCGCGGCGTTTTTTATTCGTCTAAATATCAAACCGGTTTTTGCGGCGCTTTCGTGCCCAGGATGGACATCAGCGCAATCGCGCCTGCGCCCAGCATACCGGCCGTGACGATATTGGTCACGGGAATGCTGCGGCTGGCTTTTTCTTTGGCGTGTTCAACGGCATCATCTGCCGGATCAAAGGGTTCATTCATGGGAGGGCTCCTGGATTTGGGTGGGAAATTTTAAAATAAGCCTGTCAAAATAAAGTTGCCGTATTAAAATGGCCGCCGGAGACAAATAGAACATGCGTTTCGCGATGGCCGCGGCCGACAGATATCAAGGCGTATTCAAAGCTTTCATCGAAGCAGGCTGGCAGCCCGTCAAACTCTTTACCCGGCCGAGCAAGGCGGGCCACGATTCTCATCAGGCTGTCGCGGCGCTGGCCGAACAACATCATATACCCGTTCAGATCTCGCGCATTACCGCGGATGATTTGAAAAATCTATCGGGTGAATGCGATGTTCTGGTGGTCGCGAGTTATGATTGGCGCATTCCGGATTGGCAGCCGTTTGTAAAATATGCCGTGAATTTTCATAACTCGCCATTGCCGATCGGGCGCGGCCCCTATCCGGTCGTGCGCGCGATTTTGGAAAATTATCCCGCCTGGGGCGTGACGTGCCATCAATTGACGTCTGAAATGGACCAGGGTGCGATTTTGTCGCGCGAAGATTTTCCAATGCAGCCTGATGAATGCCATGAAAGTCTGGATTTAAAAATCCAAATCGCCGCTGCGCGCTTGGCTTTCCGCACGGCGAAAAATTTCGTTGAACTCTGGAACAATGCACAGCCGCAGTCAGAGGGTAGCTATTGGCCCTCCTGGACGGATGCCGACCGCACGATGGATTTCAATCTGCCGGTGGATCAGATCATGCGCCAGGTACGCGCCTTTGGCGCATTCGGAACCTTGGCGCGGATTAATGACATGACCTTGAATGTCAAACGCGCCGTGGGTTGGAAAGAGGCGCATAGCATCGCGCCTGGCCAGCCGGTGCATTTACATGATACGCGCGTTGTCGTGACCGCCGCCGATGGTTACATCGGTCTGTTGGAATGGGCCAGTCAGCCGCCGGATGAGGGTGCGATAAAACCAGCCTGACTTTAGGCGGCGCGGCGTTTGTGCGTTGCCGCGGCTTTTTTTCCAGCCGCCACGCGCGCGGCATGCGATTGCGATGACCCGCCAATCACCGCGCCATAATCATTCGATCGCGAACCGCCGCCCTGTTTCTAAAAATATCATCAAGTTTGAAAAATGATTTAATAACTATGGCGGTGGAGGTAGTCTATCGCCAATTATTCCCCACTTCCGATCCCATATTAAGGTTTCGGTAGCGAATGCAAAACAGGATAATCCTTGCATTTTACCCTAAATTCAATTAGAGCCCATTTGTTCGAGATCTTATGTCTAACTCGATTGCTTCCATTCGGCTTTCTCAGGATACCCCTATTTTCAAGATCAATACCGCACAATCATGTGCGGTACTCAACTACCCAAGGAGGCCAACATGGCTACAGGTACAGTTAAATGGTTTAATCCACAAAAAGGATTTGGTTTTATCAAGCCTGATGACGGCGGCACGGATGTTTTTGTTCACGCCAGCGCAGTCGAAGCCGCAGGCTTGCCCGGTTTGAACGACGGACAAAAAGTGTCCTACGACATCACGACTGAACGTGGCAAAGAATCCGCCACAAACTTAAAAACCGTCTAATGATTAAAGATTAATTCCGCATTGCGGGGTTAATCTTTTAGTCCCTGCTGAGGCGCCAATCAACAAACGGTTTCCGCATCACAGACTACATGGCGGCGGATGCAGTCTACGGCGAACTGTTCTCTGGTGTCTATTCCCTGTTTATCAGGGAAATAACAGGGAACTTCGCTGATTTGGGCGTACACGCTGTGTGACCAGTCATTTTTCTCTATCATTACAACGAATTATGAGCAGTAAAAATTGGGAATTCCCTGAGAAATTAACAGAGATTTTTCTCAGGGTGTTAGGGAATTTTAGCACCATAGCAGCGAATTTTCAGAACACAGCAGGGATGCAAAAAATGGCTGATTTCATTAATTCGAATCTCAGTTCGTCAAACCTGGCAACCATCCACTACTTTGGCTTGGGTTACATGATGGTGATTAAAACTAGAACAGTGGCGGGTGGCACTAACTTGAATTTGTTGTTGAACGTAATGTTGGAATAGACCGCGGACAGGAAAAAGTCGACCATCGTAATTTATAACTTTGGTGGGTGATGTGGTTTCTTTTGATTGATCACAAATCCTTTTGGGGTGTAAGCTGGGTCAACCGTGTGAAGCAGTCCTAGCATATAAAATCATATTAGTTGGGCTGAACGATAACCGTTGCGGCACCGCCACTAGATCCAGTACTCCCTTTTGCACCTGTGCTGCCCCTTGTTCCTTGATTACCAGTAGCTCCTTGTTGGCCGGTATCACCCGTATTCCCGGTGTTTCCAGTAGCCCCGGTTGCGCCGGTATAACCGGTATTTCCTTGGTTACCGGTAGCTCCGGTTGCACCCGTATTGCCGGTGTAGCCCGTATTCCCCGTGTTTCCAGTTTCACCCTGATTGCCAGTATATCCGCGTGGTCCGGCAGGACCAGTGCAGGCAGCTAGGCCAAGAGCAAAAATAAGCAATGTAGATGGTAGTAGGTATTTCATGAAAATCCTCCAAGGAAGTACAGATTAATGAGTAACTTAATTAAGGAACAAATTGTTTGTGCCGCACACAGTTATGTCAGGGCTAAACTTATATAACGATGCCGGACACATAGTCGTTACATCAATTTGTAGTAAGGCATAAATCTTTGCTTAAATTGATAAGATGCACAGGGTCAATACTCAGGCAACGTTCCTTTATTATTTATCCTATAGTTCTACATGGTTTTGTTATACGCGTTTGTACACAAGTGTACTCATGAATCGAATATTTTTTCTCTTGTTCTTCATTTCTACTAACGTGGTCTTGTGTTCACCGAGCTTTGCCCAAAGACAATCAGTTACGACTGATAGTCCGCTGGATGCGGATGGTAAGGCAAACGGCGCGGATATGACAGGTCTTGTGACTTTGAGTGTTGGTACGGTGGGTGGCCCAGAAACGGATATTTTTACAAGCAATTCTGCTACGCCGTTGGATGGGCTGCTTGCGGTTTCTACGGCGGCTTCTAGTCAAGGTAATATCGTGTTCAATAGTAGTTCAAATGTGTATGGGGCTATAGGCGTGACCCAACCAGGTGGACCATTTCTTCTTAACATCACTGGCGGGAATACCGGAACTGCGGTGAATTTCCTGGGCCCTGTATTTACGACCACATTAGATGTCGTCGGAACGGGTTCGGTGAACTTCGATAGTGGGTCAACGAACATAGCAGCTACGAACTTTGGTGCTGACGGTACAATTAGCCTGGCTCCGAATACGACAGTCATAGGCGCGCTAACAACTACGGCAGGAGCAGATACGGGGACATTGGAGCTTGGCGGCGGGAGTGTTCTAAATGGCGCGGTCGGCGGTGCAATTGGGCTGAAAGCCATTAATGTTGTTGGTGGCAGTGATCTTGCCGGAGGCAGTGCAACAATCAGCGGCGCGGTTGATGCTTATTCATTTAATCTTGGGACGAATACGCTGAACATTGGTGGTGCCCTGACAATTGCTAATAGTGGTCCTAGTGGTGTGATTAATACGACTTTGGCCAGCCCAACGGTCTACGGCAATATTAGACCTGGAGGAACCACGAACCTTGGACCAACCCTCGGGGTTAATGTAACTGTTCCATCAACAGCTTTTATCCCAGTTGGAACGCAATTCAATATTGTCCAAGCACAAAGTGGCACTAACGGAAGCGTGGTTACGGTAACGGTCGAGGATCCTACCAATCCCCTTTACACATTTGCTGCCGTACCGCTCGCCGGTACTCTAGGTGGTCTGGTAGAAATAGAAGAGACTGGCACACCTTTGTCGGCAGCGCTGCAGCCTCTCCCGGGATCACCGCCGGTTTCTCCTGTGGTCGCTACGGTTGTGCCCATATTACTAGCTGCTCCCCAGACCCCCGATGTCGTCAGCGTTCTGGCGGCGATCAATGGGGCCACTACGACAGCTGCAGTTGCTAATGATGTCGCACAGCTTGCGCCCTCTGCGCCTGATCTTGGAGCGTCGCTGGTAACATTTCAGGGAATCCAACAGTTTCAGAATCTTTGGTTATCTCGCTTGGATGACGTCACTATATGTGACCAGGTCAGCCAGCCTGATCAGGCTGGTTTATCAGATAAAAAAACCCCAGGTTGTCAACGAGATGATCCGAAGACTGGTTGGTGGCTGAAAGGCTTCGGCGGTTTCGGCAGTCAAGATAGTCAGGGATCCTTCGCAGGGTATAACACCACAACTGTTGGCACGATGATGGCTTACGACTTCCCTCTTGATCATGGTACGCGCGCGGGTTTAGGCATTGGCTATTCACACAGCACAATAGATGGGCATACGTTTGACACCAGCACTGATTTTGATACCTATCAAGCAACAGCTTACATTGGTCATGAACACGGCCCATGGTTTATTGATGGCAATGCGTCATTTGGCTGGAATGATTACTCAGATACGCGAAACATTGTGTTTCCCGGCATCAACCGGGCGGCGCAGGGCAGCTACAGCGGACAGGACTACACCGCTTTTGTAAGCACGGGCTACCGCTTCTTCAAACAGGGTTTCACGATTACGCCGCTTGCTTCACTTCAGTACACGCATATGAATCTAGATGGCTACACAGAAACGGGAGCCGGTGATATCGATCTGAATGTAAATTCTCAGAGTTACAATTTCATTGAGTCGGGTTTGGGAGTGAAGGTGTCGCATGACTTTAGTTCCGCGGATGGAACCTACGTTCCTGAGATACATTCCAAATGGCTTCATGAACTCAACAACACAACCTTAAAAAATACTGCAGCGTTTACGGCTGCACCCTCATCGTCATTTACAATTCCAGGGTTATATCCCGCTGCTGATACCCTTAATCTCGGTGTTGGCCTGACATTCCTTTCATGCTCGTGCAGTGCAGGAACATGGGCACTTGAAGGTGTTTATGATTACTACTTGAGAAATAATGGTTACGACAATCAGGCTATGATAAAGCTCACCAGTCGCTTCTGAGTTGTCAGGCGGCGATCATATCGAAGAAATAGTGCGGGAGGTTTCTACAAATACTGCACAACCGACTATTAGCTCATCGGTAAAGAAATGAAGCGCGGCCATTAACCTGAATAAACCCGAGGGAATCGTAAGTTAAAAATCGTACCTTCTTTTTCTGACGAGGTCACACCTATCATCCCGCCATGAGCAGCAACGATTTCTTTCGTAATGTAGAGCCCAAGCCCAAGATTAATTGATCCTGATGGGGTGTCGTCGCCATCCGTTTCTATTTCTTTTTCACCACGTATTAAAGATTCAAAGATTCTACCTATTGCATCAGGCGGTATAGGTACTCCCTCGTTATGCACGGATAGCACCACGGTATCTGCTTCGCCTTCAATGGTCACATTGATCGGTGAATCCTTGAATCCATACTGTACCGCATTGCCAAGCAAATTTGAGAAAACCTGCCCGATGCGCGGCTTGTCCCATTCGCCTTTCGTATTGCCCGAGATTTTGAGAGTGAACGTACGATCTGGGTACCTTGTGCGCATCTCATCCACTAACTGCTTACTCACAAACCCCATATCCATGGGTGCTTTGATCACGGGAATTCCCGATCCAAGGCGCACGCGGGTTAGATCAAGAAGGTGGTCGACGATTTCAGTGGCGCGATCAGAACATTCGACGACTTGAGAAATCAACATGGTCTGTCGCTCAGTGAGATTATCAGTCCCCATCCTCAAGGTCAGCTCCGCAGACATGCGTGCAGCGCCGAGTGGGTTGCGGAGATCATGACTTAAAATACCCAGAAATAAGTTTCTGGAATGATCGATCCGCTTTGAATAATCACCGATTGATTCCGTTAATGCCTGATCGATGGATTCATTGAAGCGAGTCAAATCAGTGATATCTTTTTTTGTTCCTTCGGGAATCTGCTCATTCCACAACTTGGTGACGCTAGCACGCAGTGCACGGTATTCCGACACCATTTGGTTCATATTAAAACCGCCGGCATGACGTAAGGACGCATGAACTTCTGCCGCACTGGGTTTTGTTAATGGGGCTTTCTCTCCGTGTGATTTTTCTACTTGTTCAGAGTCGGTTTGCGCGGACTCGATGTCGCTCGCAATAAATTCTAATATTTCTTTGATATGGTCCCGTAAGGCAAGCGGACTCATGCTTTCAGCAGCAGGAGTCAGCGTTTGGGCGAAGGTTTCCCATTCTGCGATAATGGGTTTGAGATTCACGCGGATAAAGGCGGCTAAGCGCATTTTATTCCAACTTTCAGCCCATCTCTTATCTTGAATAAGATAAGGATGTCGTACTTAAGCCTCTTAAAGTTCAAACTAACTCCTACTTACTTTGATAGAATTTTCCAGGGCTTATTCACCATCGCGTTCTTATTTTATGCCTGCGCATAGTTACCGGGATAGGTTGAGCTCTAAGCGATAACTTTCCCCCCAAAAGGTGTGCGACCACAAGTTTTAAAAAACTTGTAGATCATGTGCTTCACAAGCCATTTGCAACAAAATGGCGAAAGATACTGATCATGCCTGTGAATTGTGCTTCGGATATTGCCACGTGCCGTTATCTGGTGATTGATGACGATGCGCCTACCGTCCAGCGCATCATGACCGTGTTGAGTGAACTAGGCGCAACTACAGTAGATAGTGTCAATAACATTAATACCGCTCTCGGTCGTATCACAAAAACAACGGAACACCCGGATATCATTATTTGTGCGCTCTCCATTCCAAATGGCGTGGCATTTTTTCGCCACCTAGAAGAAAAACAATTTGTTGGTGGGATTGTCCTGATCAGCAATAAGTCAGAGCGCATTCTCAGAATGGGAAGTAATCTTGCGCAGGCTCAACACCTGAATGTGTTGGGCTCATTGCTAAAACCTTTCACGGAAGGGGCGCTTCTGAATGTGCTTGCTCATTTCAAGGGGCCCAAAGCAATATTCTCGCCGTTACCGCAGTCAATCCTCACCCCGGAGGCGCTACTCGCAGCAATTGAGCAGGATCAACTGGTTCCTTTTTTTCAACCCAAAGTATCTGTTAAGACCGGCAAGTTGGTTGGCGTTGAGGTGCTGGCGCGCTGGCAGCATCCCGAGCATGGTCTTGTATCCCCCGGCTTGTTCATTCCCGTAGCCGAAGAGCACGGTCTCGTCGGCCTGTTAACTCAGAATATTTTGTCGAAAACATTTCGACTAATCGCCGCACATCCAAAAGCTGGCCGCACAGTTCCCGTTGCGGTCAACCTTTCGGCGCTCATGTTATCGGATATCGACTTACCGATGCGGATTAAGGATGAGCTAGACATGATCGGCATTGATCCTTCCAATCTTACGCTAGAAATTACGGAAAGCGGTTTATGCGAAAATATGATTTCGAGTCTGGAAACATTGCTGCGTCTTAACTTCAAAGGCATCCGTTTGTCCATAGACGATTTTGGCATTGGTTATTCAACGTTTGAACAGCTCCACACGATGCCGTTTTCTGAATTGAAAATAGACCGCATATTTGTGACGGGCGCGGCTCAGGATGGAGAAGAATACATGTTTTTTCAATCTGTCGTGATGTTGGCTAAAAAGTTAGGCCTCACCACTGTGGCAGAGGGCGTGGAAACCCAGGAAGATTGGGATGTCTGCCGTCAACTGGGATGCGATGTCGCGCAGGGATATTTAATTGGTCGACCCGTACTGGCCGAAACATTCCTGAATACGCCTCAGTCTGCGCCACATTGGCAAGTGGGTAAAAACCGCCTCAGACAGCCACGTATTGGCGATCGTTCTCGTATCCTGGAACACCCTTAGTTTTATATTTGATCTAGCATCGGATGTACCGGAATCAGGGGGTTTATGGTGGTCGTGTTTACACCACCTGGAATGGAACTTCTTGCCTATATTGTTCAGGTGAAATCGATATCAAGGCCGCCGCCCGTTATCTAAATGATCCAGTTGCGCAAGCAAATGAAGATAAAATCTATGGTATTGATCGGTTTGTGCTTGGTGAAGTTGGGCCATCTGTTGCCCCTATTAACGGGGTCATTTGTAGATTTAATTACGTATAAAGGGCACGAGTCTATCGTCACGAAACGGAAAAATGCCCCCGCTGGTCATTGCTATTGTTGTCATGACGTTAAGGGGCATGGCAAAGACGCGGATGTGGAACGATATCTGCATATGGAATATCTTACCCATTCCAGAAAATAAGAAAATGCAAAGGTTTTTATGAAACAATAGTTAGCTGTAATTTAAAATTCGATCACGCATAAAATTCAAGTTGATGACTAATATAATAATGGTTTGACTAGCAACAAACGGTCTTTTGGTCCCTGGAGAACATTGGCCAGATGAGCCCCATTTAGGGGCGGCATTAGGGTGAAATGTTCAAGCCAGAGAATCTAGATATCACGGAACGCCCGCGTATTCGGGCTTATTCTGCCGTTACCAGCGAACGGTTCTCTCGATAGCAGACTTCATGGCGGTGGGGGCAGTCTACCGCTAACCATTCTCCAGTCTAGTTCCCTATTTATCAGGGAAATTGCAGGGTAGGTTTAAACTTTTCGTGCCGCATTTTGAATGCGTTCAATTCAGTTTTTGCCGATATTCTAGCGATTTATAGGCGGCAAAATCAAAACACCGACAAAAAATAACAGGGAATTTCCGCACTAGGATCAGGGAGGGAAATTTACCGAACAGGTAATTTCTGGCGCTGGATCATGGAACTGTAAGAATCTTATGGCGTCTTCAACATTCACAGATGCGTTATTGCAATTTTCATCTGCGGCCATTCGCATTGCAAATATTCAGCGAGCAGGCGCCGGTGACAATGGTGCGGCTGATGCTCGGCACATAGAAAACAACAGCCAGCCATATCGTCAGGTGATAATTTGCTGGCAATTTGGCGATCATGCAATAATTGCACGTAACGTTCTTCATAATTGTCCCAAGTGATTTTCTTATCCTTATAATCACGCAAAATATCTTCGCTGGGCGCAAGTTCAATTCGATGTTCGTACCCAATCCCTACAAGATTCTTCAGAAAAAATGGCAAGTCTTTCTTTTTGGCAAATCCGGACAGCTGTGTATCCGGCCAGCGGCGCGTATCAATTACTTTCCGCACGCCTGCCACTCGCAGTGCATCAAAAAACTGCGCTGCCGTTTTGCCGGTGAAACCGATGGTAAAAAGATTGATAGACTGGATATTCATGAATCCAGAATAACATTGCGAAATGTCAGGGATATCCTCCTGCCGCGCATGATTTTGGTACCACCGATCATATCCGACTTCCTCGCAGGTATCGCATGCTGCCAGCTGTAACGCGCTTCATCCGATAAAACGATCAGGCTGCATGACTCCAGAAAGATTGAATTTTTCTCGTTCGTTTCTGGATTTAATAATTCCATGACGCAGCCAGACCCAAGACTTAGTGATGCGATCGTATCCTTAAAACACGGAACGCAATCAATATGCGCGGAAATGCCTTGTCCTGGTTCATATTCATTCACGATCACCTGGTCGGGTGCTGCCGGAAAAATTTGATCCGTTTTTAGTTTCGCACATAACTGCGCAAGCCACGGCGGCAATGATCCGAGATAAGATTTATCATCAAGGCCCCTGGCTTTGTAATCATAGGCATAGCCGTAATGCTGAACGCGGCGCTTTAAATCACTGCGCCAGGTTTGCAGGTCAATATGCGCCAGCAGTGATTGTTGCTCCGCCGCAGTGATATAATCAGGA
>JABDAM010000026.1 GCA_013289145.1 Alphaproteobacteria bacterium
CCGCGCCGTGTCTGTTGGTTTCTGCCACGCCCAGCGTTGAAACCATGGTGAACGCCCAACGCGGCAAATATACGCCGCTGCATCTGTCCGAACGCTTTGCAGGCGCGCGCATGCCGCATATTCAATTGATCGACCTGCGCGTGAACCGGCCGCCGCGCCAGCAATGGCTTTCTCCGCCGCTGCGCGAGGCCATTACGCAAAACCTGGTGGATAATGAACAAACTTTATTGTTCCTCAACCGCCGGGGCTATGCGCCGCTGATTTTATGCCGCGCCTGCGGCACGCGCGTGAATTGTAAAAATTGTTCGTCCTGGATGGTATTGCATAAATCCGAGAATCGGCTGCGTTGCCACCATTGCGGCCGCAAGGAGCCTGTGCCGCGCAAATGCGTGAATTGCAGCGCCGAAGATAAATTCGCGCCATCAGGCCCCGGCGTGGAACGCGTGGCGGAAGAAGTAGCGGCGCTGTGGCCCAACGCGCGGGCCGCGATCCTGTCATCCGATCACGAAAAAGAACTGGCGGAAAATTTGGACAAACTCGCGCGCCACGAACTCGATATCGTCATCGGCACGCAGTTGCTCGCCAAAGGTCACCATTTTCCCAAACTGACTTTGGTCGGCGTCGTCGACGGCGACCTAGGCCTCCAAGGCGCCGATCCGCGCGCATCTGAACGCACCTATCAACTCCTGCACCAGGTTTCCGGTCGCGCGGGCCGGGCAGAACTGCCGGGCGAAGTTTTCATCCAATCACATCAACCCGAACATCCCGTCCTGCAAGCCCTATTGCGCGGTGACCGCGACGGCTTTTTGCAAATGGAAATCGCCGCGCGCCAGGCAGCTGGCCTGCCGCCTTTTGGCCGCATCGCCGCCATCATCCTGACTGCGCGCAAGGAAGATTTTCTAAACGACATCTGCCGCGATTTTGCGCGCCAAGCCCCACAACTCGACGGCATCCGCATCCTGGGGCCCGCACCCGCGACGATGAGTAAAATCCGCGGCCAATACCGTATGCGCTTCCTAATCATGGCCCCGCCGCAAACTAAACTGCAACCGATCCTGCGGGACTGGCTGAAACATTTACCGAAAACCCGTGCGCTGCGCGTGCAAGTCGACATCGATCCCCAACAATTTTCCTGAGAAAGATAACAGATGACACCCATCGAACGCGCCATGCGATTTGCCAATATGCCTATGCCAAATTCTTTTGGCATAATCATCCGCATCGTCTGGTTTTTTGTCTTGCAAGTTTTCGCCCTGACGATTTTTTTCTGGGCCGGGATTTTCACTCTCGTCGCCGCGATCTGGCACGGCGACCCGAACTATATCTGGATTTTCCTGTTACTTGTGACCGGCTTTGAACTGCTTGCCCTGCGTATTATTTTCCGGCGCGGTTTACTCGTTATATTAGGCATCGCATGCCTGGCGGGCGGCATTTATCTGCATCATAGCGACAGTATAAATTATAACGAACGCACCTGTCATTTCATCAAACAATCCACCTGCCATGAATGGGGTGATGGTTTTATATGCCGCCGGGAATCCGGCAACATCATCATGGACCGCACCATTACCCATGATGACGTTAGCGCCTGTAACAGGCTGGATGAACTGTAAAGCTGAATTATAATTTGATTATGGCGGGCGGAAAAAATATATAGGGGCTATGTCGACTCTCACCTCCATCACGAATGAGAAAATCTCTGTGCCCGCGATCCGCGCTCGTAAAGTGCGCAGCGGTAGCGTACCCATTGCCTGCCTGACTGCCTATTCCAAACCCATGGCACAGCTGCTCGATCCGCATGTGGATGTCATCCTGGTTGGCGACAGCCTGGGCATGGTGCTCTATGGCTTTGAATCGACACAGCCCGTGACGCTGGACATGATGATCGATCACGGCGCGGCGGTCGTGCGCGGAGCGAAACGCGCCTTGGTCGTTGTTGATATGCCATTTGGAACCTACAAATTATCGCCTGCGCAGGCTTATCAAAACGCATCGCGCATCATGGCCGAAACCGGCTGCGCCGCCGTGAAACTTGAAGGCGGCACGGAAATGGCGGAGACGGTTGCCTTTCTGACGCGCCGGGGGATTCCAGTAATGGGGCACATCGGGCTTTTGCCGCAAAGCGTTTCCGCATCCGGCGGCTACCGCGCCCACGGCCGCGAAGAAGCCGAAGCGCATTACCTCGTGCAATCCGCGCGGAAATTACAAGACGCGGGAGCCTTCGCTATCGTCATCGAAAGCACGGTGGAACCGCTCGCCGCGCGCATCACACAGGAACTGGAAATTCCCACCATCGGCATCGGCGCCTCGCCCGCCTGCGACGGACAGATTTTGGTAACGGACGACATGCTGGGCGTTTTCCAGGATTTCAAACCCAAATTCGTGCGCCAATTCGCGCAACTCGGCCAGCAAATTTCAACCGCTGTCCAGGATTATGCCAAAGCCGTCCGCCAGCACGAATTTCCCGCGCCGGAACATTGCTTTGGCGTGAAGCCATTGGTGCCTATTCAGGATAACAGCGCAAATAAAACGGCGCCTGATAAGGCGCCGCATAAAAAGCGTGGAAGACGCTAATTATTTACTGGCTTTCTCCGCCACTTTTTCATCTTTCCCGCTCGCCTTCTTCACGGACTTTTTCACCTCGCCCAAGGCGTCCGACACGCGCGTGCGGATCAGGTCCGCTGCCTCGGCATTCGATTTGTGCAGCATGTCGGTGAGTTCATTCATATTACCCAGCGCCTGATCATACGCCGTGCGCAGCATTTCAACCTGTTTGGTCAGGCGTTCGTTCGGCTCGCTTGTCGTCGCCATATCGCGCAGCGTACGCGCGCTTTCCTCAACCGTCTGACGGAAAATTTCGAGCTGGCGGCGCATGACGGCCTGAATACCTTCAATCGCCAAGCGGTTGGCGGCAGTGAAAGCCTCCACATTTTTCCGCTGCGCTGTGATCATCATTTCCACATCCACCGAGGGCACCCGGAACTGCGTCATCGCTTTGACAAATTCGTTTTCAAAGAACGGGAAGTTCGGTGTGTTGGACATGGCGGCCTCTTTCTGTGGCTGGAGTGTTCTGCGGTGCTTATAGTATAGCATAGAAAATTTGAAAAGTATATGAATGCTATATGACACGCGATATTTGCTGCACTGCAATATTCAGATAGTTTAAATCGCGGTCGATAACAGCCATTAATCGCGCTTGGTCGCCGATCAACCAGATTTTCAACCAGCGCATACAGCACAAACTCAGTGCGAATGGCGCGAATGGCGCCGCGATTGCAGGCACAGGCAAATTCAATGCCAACCATTGCCAGCGTATCGCGTCATGCAACACCACAAGATATGGTTTCATCCCGTGCCAATCCAGCTTTTGCGCGGCCAGCGGCGCACGCAGGCCCGCCGCATCCAAATCCTCAAATAACCGCAGCATCGCATCAAGCAATTGTTCGCGCGGCGCTTCGTCTTTCATATCAGGCGCCGCCTCTGCCACCCAAGCACGTAAAACTGTATGATAAATTTCCAATATGGATTTGCGGTGACTGCTTCGCCTCTCGCTTCTCGCTTCTCGCTTCTCGCTTCTCATCGATCGCCCAATTCATGCGCGCGGCGCATATTCGCATCCACGCCAGCTTTAATCAGATTATAAAAGGCATTGGCGCTGTCCCATACTTTTATTGCCGCCTCTGTCACGCCGCCGGGGCTGGTGACGTTACGGCGCAATTGCGGCAGTGAATTTTGCACATCGGCTTCAGCCAGCGCCCCCGCGCCAATCAACGTTTGCCGCGCCAATCGCATGGCCTCAGATTCCGACAAACCATGCGCCATCCCTGCATGAGTCAATTGTTCAGCAAGATAAAAAAAGTATGCCGGGCCGGAACCGTGGAGCGTCATCGCCGCATCCAATTGATCTTCGTTCTCCAGCCAGAAAAAATCGCCAAGCGCAGATAATAGTTTTTCAACCGCATGCTGTAGCGGCGCGGGACAATCCGCATCACGCACGGCAACCGTCATACCCTTGCCCACCATGACAGGCGTATTGGGCATAGCGCGGATAATTGGATTGGCGCCATGGCGTTTGTAATAACTGCTGCGCAAACCCGCAGCGATGGTTAACATTGGAATATTATTTTCTTTGATCGGTTGCATATGCCGCGTGAGCTCTATCAAAACTTCCGTCATTTGCTGTGGCTTGACCGCCAGGACGATTAAATCCGGATTTATGTCTGCCGGCAAAACGTTCACGGCAGAATAAACATCCAGCACATCCGCGTGCGAGGCAAAACGGCGGCGCAATTCCTGTACGGCATGATCGACCACCACCGCGCGCGTCAGTAATCCGCGCTCCAGCCAGGCCGAGAGCATCGCCCCGCCCATATTCCCGCAACCGATGAGTAATATCTGCATGATGCAGAGCTATATCACGCCCGTCCGTTGGTGTGAATAAGTGCCGCGCCGATGGCGTCTTCAGGTGAACGGTTCCCCCACAACACAAACTGAAACGCCGGATAAAAGCGGTCGCATTCCGCGGCGGCGATACCCATGACGTCTTCGATCTGCTGCGCATTTGCCTGTTCGCCGGAACGCATCAAGAGGTTATGCCGGAACATCGGCGTTTGTTCATCCGTATTCAAATCGAAATGGCCGAGCCACAGGCGCTCATTAATCATCGTCAGCAGCGTATGCACATCCGCGCGGTTTGGGTTCGGCACGCGAAAATCAAACTGGCAGCAAAATTGCAGCGCCGACAATTTTTCCTGCCAAACGAAATACATGTGATACATCGCCCAGGCGCCAGGCACCTGGATCATCATTTCAGTTTCCGACAGGCGTTCATTCGCCCAACGCTTTTGCGTCGCGATGAGTTCCACCAAGGTCAGTGGATCATGCGCACCCGGATCAAACAAGTCTTTTTTAACAAACGTCATGGGTTTAATTTGCACATCCTCCCTGCGCCGTGCAAGAAATATTTTTACCCTTTACTTGCGCCGGTTAGCTGGCTTTTTACTTGCGCTTTTCTTGGGGGCGGATTTGCTGGGCTTTTTATTCTTCCCTTCCAAAGCCGCGACACGTGCAAGCAATTTTTCATATTCTGCCTTGCTGACGTAGGCATCGCCCACGATGCGTTGCACGGTCTGCTGCACCAGCATTTTCAAATCCCCGCCCGCGCCGGACAGGATGTGCATTCCCGCGCCCAGAATATCTTCGCCGACATCTAAAATTTTTGGGCGGCTTTTTTGTTTGTTGATGGTCATGGCTGTCTCCTGCCATCTCTATACTTGACCATGCAACTATCGTAAAGACAAAGTCATGCTCGCCTTCCCCGATATTGATCCCGTTGCCATTCATATAGGCCCGCTGGCCATTCGCTGGTATGCGCTGGCCTATATTGCAGGGCTGCTGCTGGGCTGGTTGTACGCAGGTTATTGGGCGCGCAAAAACACTTGGCGGCCGAATGAAGCGGATCTGGAAAACTTTCTCACCTGGGCGATTTTCGGCGTCGTATTGGGCGGGCGGCTCGGTTACGTGTTATTTTACCAACCCGGGATGTATTTCGCGCATCCATTGGAAATCATAGAAGTCTGGCATGGCGGCATGTCATTCCACGGCGGTTGCATCGGCGTCCTGACCGCCATCGGCGCTTTTGCCTGGCGGAATAAAATCAATGCGCTGGCGCTGGGCGACATCATCGCCGCCGCCGCGCCGATCGGATTATTTTTCGGCCGCGTCGCGAATTTCATCAACGGCGAATTATGGGGCCGCCCGGCCGATCCCGCCACGGTGCCATGGGCCATGGTCTTCCCCCACGGCGGCCCCGAACCGCGCCATCCCAGCCAGTTGTACCAAGCCGGTATGGAAGGCATCATCCTCTTCACCCTTCTATTCTTCCTGATGCGTAACGAAAAAATCCGCGCCCGCCACGGTTTTGTCGGCGGCGCATTCCTGGTCGGCTACGGCTGCGCCCGCATTATTGGCGAAGTTTTCCGCGAACCGGACGCCTTTCTGGGTTTCATCGGCCCTTTCACAATGGGACAACTTTTATCCGCGCCGATGATTTTGATTGGCCTTTACCTTATGCTGCGGAGCAAACCGCAAAATGCAATTCCCCAATAACCAATTCATCCCGCTGGATGAATACGTTGGCACCTGCAACGCGCATTATTACGCGGCGGGCGAGGCCATCGGCGCGGACGGCGACTTCATCACCGCGCCGGAGATCTCGCAAATGTTCGGCGAAGTGCTGGGCGCATGGGTGATCTCACGCTGGGATCAAATGGGACGGCCGACGCCGTTTCAATTGATCGAACTCGGCCCCGGGAAAGGCACGCTCATGGCCGATATGCTGCGCGTGCTGCGCCAGCATCCGGACGCCAATGCGGCGGCGCATGTTCATTTGGTGGAAACTTCGCCCAACCTGCGCGCGGCACAAAAACAAACCCTGCGCGGCTTCACGCCCCCAATCATGTGGCACGATGATTTCAACCATATTCCCGCCGCGCCCTTCATCCTCATCGCCAATGAATTCCTGGACGCGCTGCCGATCAAGCAACTCATTTACACCCTTGAAGGCTGGCTCGAACGCGGCGTGATTTTCAAAGACGGCAAGGCCGGATGGGCCACCGCGCCGCTGCCGCGCGGATGGCAGCCCGACATCCCGCCGCACATGGCGCGCCCGGTGCCTGGAAATATTCTGGAGGCTTCACCCGCGATAATAAATGAAGCCGATAAAATTATCGCGCGGTTGAAAAATCAAAAAGGTTCCGCGCTCATCATCGATTACGGCTACGCCGTGCCGGATTACGGCGACACATTCCAGGCGCTGCGCCACCACGCCTATGCCGATCCGCTGGAACATCCAGGCGAACAAGACCTCACCGCGCACGTCAATTTCAACGCGCTGGAAAACCTGGCGCACAATGCGGGCGTGTCATATAACGGCCCGGCGGCGCAAGGCGATTTCCTGATCAGCATCGGCCTCAAGCTCCGCGTGGAAAAACTGCTGGAAACCACCACCGCACCCGAAGAAAAACTCGAAATCATCGAAGCCGCCCACCGCCTCACGCACCCATCCGAAATGGGTACGCTGTTTAAGGTTTTGTGCCTATCGTCGCCAACCCTGCCCGCGCCGGAGGGGTTTCATGCATCATAAATCATGCAAGTAATAAATAACTTGAGTTTTTGGACGCACGTGCATTAATCTATAATGGAGTTAAAAGGTGAGAATATTATGCTTGAAATTGACGCGGTTTTAGAGGGCTTGGAGCAATACCACGATTGCCCCTGGCACATTGAAGCTCCGAGTCTCAGAGAATATGGCGCGGACATGCATCATCATCAAAGGCTCAACCAATCCGTACTATTATCTTGCATCAGCCATAGCGGTAATAAAGTTGGCATTCAAATCACACTAAACCTGGCGCATTATAAAGCAGGGAATTTTCCAGGCGATATCGTCCCACACGATGAACATTGGAGGCGCCGCCTTGATGTATATGTGAAAATTAATGACAGGCAAATTTACAACCATACAGAATTTAAAGTTATAGATATCCAAGAGCCGGAAATACTTCAAACCCAAGATAGCGCGCTGCCCATTACCATTTGGAAAGAATTACTGCAAATGCTCCAAACGGACTTTCCATTGAAAGATTACGTTGGCGATATTTGCAGCCGCTTTAAGTCGAAAATAAGCATCATGAAAGATTTGATGGATACCTCGAACCACATGCCGAAAGAAAATCAACCTGATTATATTTTCACCCATGACATCCCGGTGATGAGGCCCAGTATTCCCTTAGGGTAAAAGTCCTGGTAGAAATTGTCAGCAGGATAGTCTTATGCGCCACCACGCCGCCATTATGGAAACAGACGACATCGCCCACGGCTTTTACGGCCGTTCGGGCGGGGTTTCGACGGGCATTTTCACCTCGCTCAACTGCGGGCCGGGCAGTGATGATGATACCGACGCCGTTTATGAAAACCGCGCGCGCGTGGTGACAAATCTGACCGGCGTGCAGCATCCACTGGTTACGCTGCATCAAATCCACAGCCCCGACGTCGTCACCGTCACCGCGCCGTGGCAAGACCGCAACGGCCGTCCGCGCGCGGATGCGATGGTGACGCGGCTGCGCAACATCGCGCTGGGTATTCTCACCGCCGATTGCTGTCCCATCCTGTTGGCCGATCACGATAATGGCGTTATCGGCGCCGTTCACGCAGGCTGGCGCGGCGCGCTGGCGGGCGTGATCCCGAATACAATCAAAGCCATGCGCAACATCAGCGCGCACGTTGGAAACATCCGCGCCGCCATCGGCCCGACCATCCAGCAATCTTCCTATGAAGTCGGCGCTGATGTGCGCGACGCTTTCACTGCTGTCAATTCCAGCCATGCGAAATATTTCGCGCCCAGCGCACGCGCCGGGCATTACATGTTCGACCTGCCCGCCTACGCCGCGCACAGCCTGATGCAATCGGGCGTGCAGTTATTTGAAAACCTGGGCCTCGATACCTATGCGGAAAAAAACGATTTCTTTTCCTTCCGCCGCGCGACGCATGAGAACGATAATACCCCGCCAGGCGGAGGCGCATACGGCCGCCAGATTTCCGCGATTATTTTGCGCTAAACCGCGCCCGCGCCAGTTCATCCGCGGCGGCGGCGGATGTGATTTGTTTCTCCGCCGCAAAATCAAACACTTCGCGCAGCGTCTCGCCGATGCGGTCAACCTGCGCCACCACGGCGGCTTCATCCACCGCGCCCAGATATTCACAGCCGACGAAAATCACGCCGCCCGCGTTCGCGATATAATCCGGCGCGTATAAAATTCCGCGTGCCGCCAGCGCATCGGCGTGGCGCGCCTGGGCCAGCTGGTTATTCGCCGCGCCGACCACCATGCGCGCGCGCAAAACCGGAATGGTTTGATCGTTCAAAATCGCGCCCATCGCACAGGGCGCGAACAGATCCACCGGCGCGGAATAAATGTCGCCCGTCGGCACGACTACCGCGCCGAAATCATCACGGCAGCGCCGGGTGGCCTCGTCGTGCATATCGCTCACCCACAATTGCGCGCCCGCCTTGTGCAACAGACCGCACAGAGCATAACCCACACTCCCCGCGCCCTGCACCGCGACTTTCAAACCACTGAGCGAGCCGCCCACCGCAACCTCAATCGCCCGCAATACGCCGCGTGCGGTCAGGGGCGAAGGATTGCCGCCCACCCCCTTGCGCTGCGCCGCAGGCAAGCCGCAGACATAGGGCGTCACGCCGCGCATCACGCCCATGTCATGTTCATTGGTATGCATATCTTCAGCGGCAACATATTTCCCGCCCAGGCTCTGCACCGCCGCGCCCATCGCGAGCATCAATTTTTCCCGCTCCGCCCCGCGCATGTCGCGGCCATTGCCGATAATGACGGACTTCCCGCCGCCCAGCGCCAAACCCGCCATGGCATTTTTATAGGTCATGCCGCGCGACAGGCGCAGCGCATCCGTCAGCGCCGCATCGAAATCCGGATAGCGGTGAAACCTGCACCCGCCCAGTCCCGGCCCCAGGCGCGTGTTATGCACGGCGATAATCGCGTCCAACCCGGTGTCGTGATCGCGCGCATGAATGACTTTTTCGTGACGGTCCCAATCCGGCAAATCCGGCCGGGAGATTTCGGTGATAAGCATGCTTCTTACTAGCATATTACAAAGCCCTCACAAGCGTATGCAATTATCTTGCGTCCGCACCATACGCAATGCTATACCAGCCCTACTATGAAACTCCTGACATGTAATTCCAATCGTCCTTTGGCGGAAGCCATTGCGGGTTACCTAAACCTGGAACTGACCAAGGCCAGCGTCAAACGTTTCAACGACATGGAAATCTTTGTTGAGATTCAGGAAAACGTGCGCGGCAAGGATATTTTCATTATCCAATCCACATCATACCCCGCCAACGACAACCTGATGGAATTGCTGGTCACGCTGGATGCATTGCGGCGCGCATCGGCGCGGCGCATCACGGCGGTCATTCCCTATTACGGCTATTCGCGTCAGGACCGCAAAACGTCGGCGCGCACGCCGATTACGGCAAAACTGGTGGCGAATCTGATCACCAGCGCGGGCGCGCACCGCGTTTTGACGATGGATTTGCACGCCGGGCAAATTCAGGGCTTTTTTGATATCCCAACCGACAATTTATATGCCCAGCCTGTTTTGGTAAAAGACATCCGGGAAACCGTTGGCACCCAGGATTTGATTGTTGTCTCACCGGATGTTGGCGGCGTGGCGCGCGCGCGGGCCTTTGCCAAAAGCCTGGAATGCGATCTGGCGATTATCGACAAACGCCGCGAACGCGCGGGCGAAAGCGAAGTGATGAACATCATCGGCGATGTGCGCGGCCGCAAATGCGTCTTGGTGGATGATCTGGTGGATACCGGCGGCACGCTGTGCAATGCGGCTGAGGCGCTGATGAAGGCCGGCGCGACTTCCACCCACGGTTATATGACCCACGGCGTCCTGACCGGCGGGGCGGTGGCGCGGATTTCCGCTTCGCCACTCAAAGAACTGGTCATCACCGACACCATCGCGCAAACTGACGCCGTGCGTATGTCGTCGAACGTCCGCCAGCTGACCATCGCGCCCTTGCTCGCTGAAGCAATTTTACGCATCTCTGAAGACCGGAGCGTGAGCAGTTTATTTGCTTAGTACGCCGTAATATGTAATTTTATGAAATTTGTCTGTGAAATATATATGACAAGGCAAGAAATCTTTGTATGCAAGTATTGTTTATGATATGATAGTTCGCGTAGAAAATAATGCGAAAGAAATTATTTAAATGATGGACAACCCACCCTATAGCCTCGATGAGGTTTCACAAGATTTGGACGGCCCGCCTGTGAAAGAGGGAGGAAAGATTCATATTTCAGGCTCTTTTAAAGACCGGATGACTGAATATTTCCGAACCTTGAATTCAGCTCTGCGCCAAGCCGCGACGGGCGCTATTCCCAATACGCCAGGCACAGATGTTCCGGACCCGATAGCGCATTTTTATAAAATCTCGCATTGCCTGGTTGCAGTAAGCGCTGTAGTGGATGCCGCCTGCCAGAAAAAAGATACTGAAGAAGAAAAACTAGAAGCCCTATTAGTCCGCACTGTCGATCTCGGACTTGATCTGGCCTGGCAAGCCATTCAAACTGAAAATTCCGGCTATCAAACATCCCAGAATTATTTGAATGTAGTGGATCGTTTACAACAGGGTATTGAGGAATTGTCCGATTACCCCCTTAAATCCAAATTGCAAAAAACATTTTCAACAAATGATTTCGCGGAAAAAAAGCACCTTCTCGAAAGCTTAGCCTCGCTTACCGCACTTCAAATGATTTCAAACCACCTGGAAAGCGAAACGGGTGATACACCGGATTCCGTTCAGCATGCCATTCACTGGCTGGCAAACGACAGATGTTATAATGACGGCAATTCTATTGACCGATTTGTTCAACGCGCGTTTGGCTCCGTACAGACAGACCGCGTGATTAACGATGAGGATTATAAAATAATGACAGACATCATTGAACGTACCCAGCGCAGGGGCGCCTCATGTTTCGCCCAGACGCCGCTTCCTACTCCGGAGGAGACACTACCGGCTTATCCCATTCCGGAGTTGGTAATACCGGTTCGCCCGCCCAGCCTCAGGCTCTAATTTTCCTTGCATCCCGGCGCCTCGGCCGCTATAAACCGCCCTCCGGCGCCCAAATCCCCCCTGGAGGTGGGCGCCAGAACGGCTTCTGCCGGACGCGGCTTGTGCCGGACCAACTGTCCGGCAACGCCGAGGTCCGGCACAGCCGGTAACCGCCAACCATAGGAATTATCATGGCACAAACATTCTCAATGTCCGCTTCACCGCGCGACAAAAGCGGCAAGGGGGCCGCAAGAGCAGCACGCCGCGCGGAGCAAGTCCCCGCGGTGATCTACGGCGATAAAAAGCCGCCCCTTTCCATCAACCTTGAAATGCGCGAACTGCGCCGCCACCTGGCCGCGACGTTTTACACGCACATCTACGACCTCAAGGTCGGCAACGAAACGCACAAAGTCATCCCGCGCGATGTGCAATTCCATCCTGTGACGGACAATCCGCTGCACGTGGATTTTCTGCGCGTTTCCAACACGACAAAAATCACCGTCCTGGTGCCGATTGAGACTGTGGGGGCGGAGAAATCGCCTGGCATTAAAAACGGCGGATTGTTGAACCTCGTTTACCACGAACTCGAAATCAAATGTTTCGCGAACCAAATTCCGGAACACATCACGATTGACGTATCCGGCCTGCAAATCGGCGGCGTGGTGCATTTGGATGAAATCAAAATGCCGACGGGCGTAGAAGCGACCCTGGTCGACAAACGCGCCACGATCATCAGCGTGACCGCGCCGACGACGCAAGCCAAAGCGGATGCGGACGCCGATGCGGCTGCCGCCGCTGCCGCTGCGCCGGTTGAAGTCGCCGCGATCAAGCAAAAAGCGCCGGATGCAGCTGCCGCTGCACCTGCGAAAGACGCGAAGAAGAAGTAGTCCATGTGGCTGGTGGTCGGCCTGGGCAACCCGGGCGCGCGTTACGCGCAGAACCGCCACAACATCGGCTATATGGCGGCGGAAGAAATTTCCGCCGCCTATTCTTTTGGGGTTTGGCAAAAAAAATTCCACGGCCGCATTGCCGAAGGTAAAATTCCCTTCTCCCTGGAGGGAGAAGGTGCCCCGGAGGGGCGGATGAGGGGGACTAGAGGCCACCTCAAACTTTCAAATTCCGAAGCTGCGTCGAGTCCCCCTCACCCGGCGCTACGCGCCACCCTCTCCCTCCAGGGAGAGGGGAAAGTTTTATTATTGTTACCCGAAACCTACATGAATGAATCCGGCCGCGCCGTCCAAGCCGCCTGCACCTTCCACAAAATCCCGCCGGAAAACGTCATCGTCCTGCACGATGAAATCGAACTCGCCTCCGGTAAAATCCGCATCAAACAAGGCGGCGGCCACGGCGGTCACAACGGCCTGAAATCCATCGACGCCGCCATCGGCCAAAACTACTGGCGCGTCCGCCTGGGCATCGGGCGGCCGCCGAACCTTGCCCCAGCGAAGGCCGGGGTGGAAAACGGCGAGCGGATGGACACCGCCGATTACGTCCTCTCCAACTTCACCGCAGCCGAAAAAAAATGGCTCGCGCCATTCCTAAAATCCATCGCCGCGCATTTCCCTCTGCTCCTCTCCGGCCACCCCTCCGAACTCATGAACCGCGTGACGCTGGAGATGAAAAACTGATATAAAAAACTTGCTTTCTTTAAGATAAATCCATTAGTTTCAAGCAAACCTGGATATTTCAGATCATGTCACATCAACGCTTAAACAATAAAATCGCGCAAAGCGCCCTAGACGATTTAAATCGCATCAATTTTAAATCTCTTGCCGCCACCACCTACATATCTTTACCGGTGGGCCTATCGGCGGGATATCTGACCCATCTTTGCCTGGGCACGAACGAGCCGATAAAACGAGTCCTAGGCTCGCCAATGATGTTCGGAAGCGTAGCCGGTTTCTGGCTGAGCTTCACAGTCGGACTGGGTATCGTTAATTTATCCCTGTCACATTCGAAAAAGATTAAAGCGGCAATAACCACGCTTTTGGAAGAAGCGGAGCGAGGCAGAGTTATTATTCACCCCTCTCCCCTAACTCCGACAGATAAAAAATTAACCTGGAAAATTTACGATCCAAATGAAAACATGGAAAATCCGAACGCCGGCGTTGCCGTCCCACCTTTCATAGGGCGCCTATATAAGAGAAATTTCATAAGCACGCATGTTCCACACACACCGTTTCCCAATACGCCACCCTCGGAATAACATGGATTATTTAAAAAATAAGATCGTTGAAACCGCGCTAGAAAATCTTGAAGCGCAAAACAGAAAAATTGAAGCCTATTCCATGGTTGCCTTTATGGCGGCCACCACTTGCGGCGGCATCGCCGGGATTGGAATTGCAATTGCGTCTAATGCTTCCCAATGGCTTAGCACCGGCACAATCGGCGCCGCCATTTCAGGCATAACCGCCATCGCGGCCACCACCTTGATCACGCCTTGTTGGATGGTTTTATCGCCGGTGCAAAACGACGCCATCGACGCACTCATAGAATCCGAAAGGAAGGGTGAAGTGACGGTTGTTCTGGATAAAAAAAACTGCCGCGTCATTAACGCAGAAGAAACAGATCCCGAAATAGGAATATCCTTGCCCTTTATCGGTTGGCCCGGCTGGATCACCAGAAAAAAATTCCTGAGCCGGAAAAAAGCGCTGATAGGATTTGCACCCAATTCCCCGTAATAAAATTAGAGATGGCAAACCCTGCCTGAAAATAGAAAATTCTTGACATTTCTTGTTGCGGCACTGTACAATACGTTCAGAATATTTTCCTGAAAACCCAACTGAATATTAAATAAAAATGACAAAGCTCCTGAAAAATGAAAAAGCTCGAAAAGCGCTAAAAACACTTAAGCACGCTGGCGATGCGGTTAATGCCTGGACGGGGCTGCTTGCCATTACCCTATTTTTAGGCTCTATGGCTTTCCAGCCGTTCGGCAATCGGCTCAATACGGTTGGTGATTTCGGCGTCAGTGTGGCATTGGGAATAGTGGCCGGCGCGCTTGGCTATGTAACGTCATATGCGGCGCTGGATATTTCGTCTGCTGTAAGACATGCGAAAAAAGATCTTGAGGAATGCGTGAAAGAGGGTTCAATCATCATCAGACGCGTTCATGACGGAAAACAATCCACCTGGCGGGCGTTTGACGCCAACGCGCACCCCTATGACCTGGGCGCGCATCATGACAACACTAACGCGGCTTCCGCGACGGATTTGGGTATGGAGATCCAAGGCTTTAATCTGTTAGGGTTTCTTTCAGATCGCAAACTTCAAAAATTATCCGAAACGCGCCCCGCGCCCGCGCCATAAATTCGACGGCATCACCCGCCCGCTGAACGCATGCAAGTATTAAATTTCTTGCTTTTAAATATACTCAATCAGTATATTCCGATGCGGGCCAATGGCTTTCTCTGAACTCTTACTTAAAAGGATACGGACATGGAAAAATTAAAACATAATATGGCTTTTGAGGCTATGAACACTATCAGCAAACACGAGAACATCGTTACTACAAGCGGATGTATCGGCGCCCTTATCGGAGCTGCGGCATTTGCATTGGGTGGGGAGTCATCATTGGTCGGCGCTGCGTTCGGATATATTACAGCATTTCCGGCGTTTTTCATAGGGTCTCATCCGCAGCTTCCGTGGACTCGCACCGTCAAAGAGGCCCGTGCAGACATCGAAAAAGCAATTGGCAACGGTGACGTTGAGATTCATTCAGCAGCTCCGGATAAAGAACGAGGGTTTAAGAAAAGAAGATGGTTTATGGTTTTTCCCAGAGAAAAATATAATTTGGACTATAATACTGTCATCCCCATTCAGCCTGAGACTCTTTTTTGGCCGAAAAAACGTTTAGAGAGATTAGAAAAAATGTCTTCCCAAGCAAGGCTTTGATTTTTCTGTTGCTATTTTTTGCCGCTTTATCCATTCTGCCCGCCTTGGAAGGGCAAAATTAATGGGCTTCAACTGCGGCATCGTCGGCCTCCCGAACGTCGGCAAATCAACACTCTTTAACGCGCTGACGGCGACGCAGGCGGCGCAGGCGGCGAATTTTCCGTTCTGCACGATTGAGCCGAATACGGGCCGCGTCGCGGTGCCGGACGAACGCCTCGATAAAATCGCCGCCATCGCGGGCAGCGAGAAAATCATTCCAACGCAATTGGAATTCGTCGATATCGCCGGCCTCGTGCGCGGCGCATCGAAGGGCGAAGGCCTGGGCAACCAGTTCCTCGCCAACATCCGCGAAACGGATGCGATCCTTTATGTCCTGCGCTGTTTTGAAAACGGCGACATCACGCATGTGGAAGGTTCCATCGATCCGCTGCGCGATGCCGACATCATTGAAATGGAATTGATGCTCGCGGATATGGAAAGCCTGGATAAACGCCTCCCCGCTCTCGAGAAAAAAGCCAAAGGCGGCGACCATGAAGCCAAAATTCAAATCGCGCTGATCGCGGATATTAAAAAAGTCCTCGACGCCGGCAAACCCGCGCGCGCGGTGAAACCCACCGACGAGCAAAAAATTCCCTATCAGCGTTTGCAATTGCTGACGGGCAAACCCGCCCTTTATATCTGCAACGTATCCGAGGCCGATGCGGCGACGGGCAATGACTGGACCGCCAAAGTCGCGGCGAAAGCCAAGGCGGAAAACACCAGCGCCGTCATCATCTCCGCCGCGATTGAATCCGAACTCGCGCAACTCCCCGCCGAAGATCAATCCGCATTCCTCGCCGATCTGGGCCTGACGGAACCCGGCCTGAATAAAATCATCCGCGCGGGCCATGACCTCCTTGGCCTTTTGACCTTCTTTACCGCAGGCCCCAAAGAAACCCGCGCCTGGACCGTCCGCCGCGGCGCCAAGGGGCCAGAAGCCGCCGGCGCCATCCACAGCGACTTCGAGCGCGGCTTCATCCGCGCCGAAACCATCGCGTATAATGACTTCGTCACCCTGGGCGGCGAAGCCAAAGCGCGCGACGCCGGCAAACTCCGCCAGGAAGGCAAGGAATACGTAGTCCAGGACGGCGACGTGATGCACTTTAAGTTTAATGTGTAGGAATTCAGGAGATAGGAATTAGGAGTTGTAGGAGTTTAGGAACTTTTATCCTAAACTCCTAATTCCCTAAAATTCTATCATCCCGTCACAAAACAGTCATACCCCGCTGGTAAAATGAAAGGATGAGTAAAAGTCCCTTTGCCGATAATGACTCTGCCAATGTCAGCAGCAGCATGCCGACAAGCCTTTTTGATACCAATATTCAGCATGTCACCCTGAAACGCGAAGGCGAAGGCGCGGCCATCGGCTTTGGCATTGGCGCGCTATTCGGCAAATTTCTGTCTAAAATTCCCCTTGTCGGGCCGCTTTTGGGCAATCCCGCTATGGATGCCGCCGCAGGCGCCCTGGGCGCGCGGCAGATGGCGCTGCAAAGCCCGCAGCATAATACGCCGACCCAGGACTGGGTGACGCAGACCGTTACCATCAACCCGCAATCGAACATACTGCCCCAGCTGTTGGACGGCCTGGACCAGGCCAATGCCAGCATCCCCGCCAAAAACGGCCTGCGGCCGATGCCTTTCCTTTATTACACGACCGACGCCGCGACGGGCCAAAAGACTCCCTGGCGCGCGGTGCAAATTCAAAATGCGGCTGATTATAACGGCACGCATTATGACGCCGGTTATTACTTCGTTGCGGGCACAATGGATGCGCAAGGCCATTATGTCGGCGGCACGACGACGTTATCCGAAACGCAATTTACCCAGCTGGTTTCCACGGGTTCTTTGAATAACAACAGCATGGCCGGTTTGATGGGCATGGCCGCAGGTGGACCGGATGTTCCCAACGTCATGGCGGGCACCCTGGATGTCGAAAGCCGCGGCGATAATGCAAAACGCGTCAGCCAATTCGCCGCCACCGCCGCCAATGCGCCCGCCGCCGGACAAGGTAATATTCAAGGTAGTATTTTTGACGCCGCCGCGCCGCAGGTTAATCCCGCTCTTACACCCACGCCTAACCCTATCGGCGCGCCGCCTTTGCAATCGGCGCCCGTGCAAAACTTGCGGCCTCTTGCGGGCGCTAACCAGCAGCCTAACATCTATGCCTCAAGCCCCGCGAACAGTCGTGGCATAGCACCGAATACCGGGGGCAGACAAACTCGCGCGGGCCAAGCGACCAACGATCAACCGGCAGCGGCGGATCAGACCGCAACTGGCACCAATCCGCCAACGCCAGCATTATTCATGACGACAAAAGCGGATCTCAGCGGGCCAAATGGAATA
>JABDAM010000027.1 GCA_013289145.1 Alphaproteobacteria bacterium
TTCAGCATGTTCGCCAGGCCCTTATAGGGCGTGCCCTGCACGGCGATGTTGACGAGGCGGTTTTTGGCCACCTTGATGTCAACGCCGACGGCGCGAGCCTTGGCACGGAGGTCCTGCATATCATGCACGGTGAGGCCCGGATACTGCGCCACAACAACCGACTGGGCGGTGTTGAAACGCTGGTTCAGGGTCTCGATCGAATCGGCTTTTTCAGCACGGTTCATGAGTTGCACTCCATTGTTTGCCACCTGCGGAATTACAGATGACGGAAACCGAGTTTTGGGAAAGGAGTAAATCACGGCCGGGGCGAACCCAAGCCTTCCGGCGGAACCGGAACGACGCACCCTATTCTATCACCGGAAATTAAGCCGTCATTCCCGCGAAAGCGGGAACCCAGACACCGATGGTCTCGGAAAAGGTTATCAACCCGAGGGCTGATGGAAAGGCTTATACCCTGTCCCGCCCGGACAAGGCAAGTAAATTGTTTTAGATGAAAAAATTCCTATTTATTAGCATTTTTTCTGGTTAATAGATTCGAAATTAGATTTCATAGATTCCTCTAATGTCAAGAACGTATATTTCTATTTTTACCCCAAATACCTCTTGTGACACTAGATACAGTGGGATAAAAAAATAGCATCGCAAGCAATGGTGCCTGCGATGCTAAAGGAAGAATATGAAGATACATATTAAGCCCTACTCCACTAGCGTCCCGCTTAGAACTTGAGCGTTAGCTGGCATGGGCTGAGGGGGGTGAAAGCCCCCCTCTACTTCCTTTATAAAATCTAACTATGGGTACCCTAAATGTCAAGCAATCACACTATTTCCACTATCGATTATGCAACTACCTTGGCTAGCCTTAAGGCGGAAAGAGAAGAGATTGAGAAGTTTATTTTAGAGCGCGAAAGAGCTATTCGTGCAAGAGAAGAACTTAATAGAGCCATTCAAGCCATTGAAAATATTATGAAAATTTCTTATAAGACTTCGCAAAAATCCTCCGGAGACACTTTGGATGAAAGACACAAAATTAGTCTTTCTAACTATACGTTTGATGTAGAAAATAAACGATTTAAATATAACTTTGCTCATTTAAGCGTGTATGAGGCCGCCATTACTTTATTAAAACTTAAGGGACGCCCTCTAACAACTAAGGAAATTTTTAATGGGCTGCAGGAAGGCGGGAAAACTTTCCAAAGTGAAAATCCGTTAATGAGCATGTCTACAACACTTTATAAGGCGGTCAGAGATAAAAAGACCCCTCTTTTAAAGACCATTGGACGTGGAACATGGGCCCTTACTGATCGTAACGATAGACATCCCCAACTGGACTCGATTTCAAAAGCTACTAGAGTAATTGAATCTAATGAAACTAGCCTTCGTGGAATCGAAAATAAAATCTTTACAATCCTTGATAGCAACGAGCCTAAAAGAGAAAAGGATATGGACGGAATTTTAAATATCACGTTCAGCAATAACAAATTACTTAAGTAATTTTCCCCTTCCCCATCCACCAATTCCAGCGTATAAATAGCCCATCGTCCAAGCATAATGCTTGAACGATGGGGCTTCGAAAACCTCTTATCAAAGCGGCTGGCATCAGCCGTGATTTGGTGCTTTCCCACGATCACATGGATAAAGCATCAAAGGATGCCGCGTTCTCGGTCCCATACTTTGATATGGCCGGGTGCGACGGCTATGTCCAAGCCTCGGCTAAAAGCCGTTGGCCGTTTTCTTTGATAACGGTTTTCGAACCCCGGCTGCCAGACTTTAAAATCTGGCAGCTCTTTTTTACCTAGGTGCCGGGGCGCGAATGTCTGAAAAACCGCTGGAATTTCCGTTTTATCTTTACGGCATCCGTTTCGCCGCGCCGCAGGAATTGCGGGATTACTTGTTGGCCAAGGACGCCGTGATCGGCCTTGAACTGAATCAGGATGAAAAGAAATTGCTCAATCTTTTGCCGGCCGCTATTACGAGCTGTCCTCCCCACCATGAAAGTAAAAAACCATAAAAAAATTGACTTTGCCCGGGAAAATCCCCTAACTTAGCCTTGATAAGCCATAATTTAAAAACAGCAAAATTGGAGAAAACACCATGTCTGATATCGGGTTATTGAAACAAAACTGGAATGCCGAATATGGGCAGCTTTCCCTTGCGTATCCTGAGGGCACTTTTGAAATTCCTTCTGGTGAAGCCATTCAGGGGATTGTAAAGGCGGTTGAGGCCATGGGCTTTACCCATATTGAAAATAAAGACAAATTTAAAAACGCCATGGGCTCCGCTGACCGGGAAAAAAATTTCCACGCGTCCATGTGGAGTGATCGCAGCTTAGCCATCGATTTCGGAAACTCTAAATTTTCAACCGGGCCGGAAGATTTTTACAATCAATCTTGCATTGTCATGGAATGGCCCGAAAATAAACGGACGTCCCGTGAAGAGCCCAATATTCGCATTTTCTTTTACGCTTTCGAACCGGAATTCCGGAACGCAAGCCCTGATTTTTATGAAAAATTGAGCCAGGCGATTGATACGGCTATCCCGGGTTTTGCATGCGCCTATGCGGATTATCAAAACAGCCCGGAAAGATCGCGCGCGAATATTGAAGCCGCTGTTGAAAAGAAAATTACAATGATGTGCGCAACTTTCGCACGGAAAGATTCTCGTTACTTCGACTTCAACGAAAAAAACCCTGACAGCAAAACCGATTCATTCGCCTATGCAAAACCTCTTGCGGCGAATGATGAAATATTGCCGGTGTTGAAAGCTGTGCATGATGCCTGCGCCCCCTTTTCTTTGATCCCCGGCAGCGCCGTGAATGGCAGCGGAGCCCAGGCTGCCAGTGATAATGGTGTGGATTTGTTCATGAAGGCTTTGACGGGAGGGGCAAGCCGCCATTTGGACAGCTTTGATTCAAAAGCAAAATTCAGCGCATTGGCTCTGCACCTTGCCTGGCTGGGCGGCGATGTCCAAACATTACCCCCTAATTATGCGTCTTACATTGACATGCTGCCACGGGGAACAGAGAAGTATTATGGCTTTGATCGCGCCCGCGACAGTTCAAAGGCGATGAGTTTTGGCGGCAGTACCCCGGGCCGATTTGAAAGCAGCATGTCGCGCAAAATCGTGTCTTCGCCAGAAGATATTAATCTTGATCTGGCTGAAATGCTGGATACCCTGGTCGCAACGGGTCAATTGGCGTCCGATATGCGTGACCGTTTCCAAACGTGGTGGAAACAAACTTATTACGCCCCTATTGAGCAAGCTGTTAGCGCCGCGAGGACTGATAACGACAACAAAAACTCCCGCCGGGAAAGCTTGTTCAATAATTTAGCGGCCGAATACCGCACCAAATTATTTCCTGGAAAGCCCGCCCAATCTTCGCCTGAAAGCGCCGCCAGCCCTAAATAAGGGTTGGCGCAGCCGCCTGCCCTGATGGCTCATTCGCGTAATATTCCGCATCATATTTTTATTTGAAACAGCGGAAAATAGGCTTAATTTTGGAGTCCTAGGTGAGAAACCATGAAGATGAACCAAACGATCGCTGTGATGTCCGCGGTTTTGGCGCTCTCCGCCGCCGTCCTTTTTACTCCTTTGGCCGCGCGCGCCGATACGGGGTGGAGCAGTTTTGTGCCGCCTGATATCGATTATCCCTATAGCGCCCACGCGGCGGATAAAGGTTTTGAAAGCGGTTTTGCCGTCAACGGCGGCCGCATTTTGACGCAACAGGAAATGGATGAAGCGCGGGCGCACATCGGCATACAAACCCAGCCGACCTATAGCGCGGCTTATACGGCGAACGTGCATATTCCGCTGGATAAAGAATATTAGGCGATTTTTATTTCTCGCGCGTCATGCAGTGATCGCATTTTAACGCCGACTGCGCGATATTTGATATGTTCAACGATTGGAGAAATATCATGAACAATCAAACCATTGGCGGATCCATGAAAGAAATGGGCGCCAAAATTAAAAAGCAGTGGTCGAAAATGACGGACGACGATGTCGGTCTGTACGAAGCCAATCAAGACGAATTTTTCGCGCGTCTGGAAAAAAACCAGGGTGTCGCCCGCGATGAAGCGGAACGCGTGATGAAGGAATGGAAATAGGTAGCTGTCAGATTTATCCTGACGATTACCTTTTCCTGTTACGGCCAGCCCGCGATGACTCCCGTTGTCGCGGGCTGGTTTTTTTATGTATCAAGCGTCTGTACTGAATTTATTGGGGACGAGCTCCTTGCGTGAAATTTAATTTGATCCCTTACCACTGGATGGAAAATGCCAGCGTCATCGCGTCTAACCCATTGCAATTCTTTCGGTAAATTCATGGCCCGCTGATTTTTATGCATTTGCATCAAAACTTCTTGATAATCATCGGAACCAAAAGAAACATATCTGGTATCCATAATGTGGCCAGGATCGACCAAGACAGGCAAAGCAGATGACAAAACAGCAAAATCAAGAAAAACCGACATTTCCCAGGGTGTATTCCTAAGCAAATTAGCAATTACGTGCCTTAAAGTATAAGAATGCTCAATAATTTTTTGCTGTGGGCCATCATCTATTTCTATTCCAGAGTCATCACGAATTATTCCGGCAAAAGGCACGATTTCACATGATGGCGCACGTGTGCCTAAATCCAATGCGGTATTAGCAGGTAAAATAATTGGGCAAGATGATCGTTCATCGTCCATATTTAAGCCATCGCCGCCAAGCCGCAATACGTGCTCATAATTTTCTCCATCTCTAAAACCTAAGACGTGCGTGCCACCACTTTTGTATATCTGTCGCAGTTTTATCTCAGATAAAAAATGCCATTCGGGCGGCAGTATCTCATCTACGCCTTTGCCGTCGCTGCATAAATCTTTAAATTGGATATCATGGCCTGACGCCTTCGGAAAAGTCCTTGCGCTTGGCGGCTGAGTAGAAAAGTCATAATGCGCGCGCGCAAGATCGCCGAGCTCACGCACCAGTCCTTTAATATCTTCTTGCGTAATATCCATGTTTAATCCATTGGAAGGATAGGCATTATAGACATGGTAATGATGAAATTAAAAGTATTTTATAAAAAAACGCGGCCGGAGCCGCGTTTTTTGGTATTTACCGATTAACTACGCCGCACTCAAATCCGACAAATCAATCTTCACGCCCGGGCCCATGGTGGAGCTCAGGGTGATTTTCTTGACGTACGTGCCCTTTGCGCCTGCAGGTTTCGCGCGGTTGATGGCGTCGATAAACGCTTTCACGTTCGTCGTCAGCGCTGCTTCAGAAAACGACGCTTTACCCACGCCGGCCTGGACGATGCCCGCCTTCTCTGCGCGCGCTTCAACGCTGCCGCCTTTGGCGTCTTTGATTGCCTTGGTGACATCCATCGTTACCGTGCCGAGTTTCGGGTTCGGCATCAGGCCTTTGGGGCCCAGCACCTTACCAAGCTTACCGACAACACCCATCATGTCCGGCGTCGCGACGCAGCGGTCAATTTTGTTGATGTCGATCTGGCCGCCGTTGATCTGGTCGACGATTTCATCGCCGCCGACAAAATCCGCGCCCGCGGTTTTCGCTTCTTCCAATTTCGGACCTTTGGCGAAAACCAGAACGGTATTGGTTTTACCCGTGCCCTCTGGCAGGCTTACCATCACGCGGACCTGTTGGTCGCCCTGTTTGGTGTCGATGCCCAGGTTCATGGTGATTTCGATGGTTTCATCGAATTTCGCTTTCGCATTCGATTTTACCAGCTTCACCGCATCCGCGAGTTTATAGCTTTTCGCGCTGTCTACGTTCGCAGCGGCTGCTTTAAATCTTTTACCTTGCGCCATCTTAGCCCTCCACCACTTTAATGCCCATGCTCCGCGCGGAACCTTCGACGATCGCCATAGCGGCTTCGATGGTGGTCGCGTTCAGGTCAACGATTTTTTCTTCCGCGATTTTACGCACTTGCGATTTGGTCAGCGTGCCCGCCGTTTCCTTGCCCGGCAGTTTGGAACCGCTGGTCAGTTTCGCCGCCTTTTTAATAAAGTGCGTCATCGTCGGTTTGGTGTAAACGAACGTAAAGCTGCGGTCGGAATAAACGGTGATTTTGGTTGGCAGCAACACGCCCACTTCCATTTGACCGGTCGCGGCGTTGAATGCCTTGCAAAATTCCATAATGTTCACACCCGCCTGGCCGAGCGCCGGGCCGATGGGGGGTGACGGATTGGCCTTGCCAGCCGCCACATTGAGCTTGATCACACGATCAATCTTTTTTGCCATGACAGTCTCCTGACTTGTTATGTGTCCCGCCCGAAAACGGAAACGTTGCAGAAGTGATGGTACGAGGCATGGCGTCCCCTCCCACCGGAAGGGTGGTTATAGGGGGTTTGACTAGATAAAGTCCAGTATTTTTTGTGAAAGTAAAAAAATTCTTGACTTCAGGGCAGCACTTCTTGTTTTATGAAAGCAGCAAGATACCTTGAATTTTGCACACTTAAACAGATACAAAAAAACTTAAGGAAAAGTCATGTCCCCTTCTCCGCAGCCTAACCTGCAATTAGTCCATGCGGTCTATAACACGGTTCTGACCTTCGCCAAGGCTGGCGTTCCGCCCTTTATGGTCGGCCCCGCAGGTTGCGGTAAAACGACCATCGCCAAACAGGTTGCCATGGAACTGGGGCTGGAATTTTACTACACGGGCGCGGTGGAATCGGCCTTTCAACTGCGCGGGTTCCGCGACGCGCACGGCAACACCATGCATACGCCGTTCCGCGACGCCTCTGACAAAGGCGGTGTGTTTCTGTTCGACGAACTGGATGCGTCCGATCCACAAGCGATTGTTTCCGTCCACGCCGCGCTGGATAACGGCGTATTGGACGCGCCGGACGGCATGGTGAAACGGCATGAAAATTTCCGCTACCTTGCTGCTGGCAATACCTGGGGGCATGGCGCGACGCTGGAATATATGGGACGCAACGCTTTGGACGGCGCATCGCTGGATCGTTACGGCACGGTGGCGATGGATTATGATCCGGCCCTGGAAGCCAACCTTGCCAAGCAGGAACGCGAAAGAAATCCGAATGCTCCTGACCCCGATAACTGGCTGGCGATTGTGCATCAGGCGCGCAAGGCCGTGCGCGAATTGAAACTGCGCCATGTGGTTTCCACGCGCGCGATTGTTTACGGCCTGAAATTGCGCGCGGCGGGCATGGAAGTGAAAGATGTCTTTGACGCGGTGGTGGCAAAGGGTTTGCCCGAAGACGACGCGGAAAAAGTCGTCAAGAAAATTAATATGACCTTGACGCAATTTGAAGAGGCATTAAAGCCAGCCCGCCGTGCGGCCATTATGTCCACCGTGGCAGAATTGGAAGAAAAGATCGTCAGTATCCAAACGGCTGAAACGGACTTGACGGACGCAGCGAAAAAAGCGGCGGACGTATCCAAGCAAGCCTTGGATTTGACCGGGAAGGTTGGCACAAGCCTCGCCAAAGCTTCTACTGCTGTCAGCCAATTACAAACTACACAAGCGATGCTGGACGGCATCGGTGCCGGAGCAACACCTGTCGTCACCGCCGCCGAACAGGCGCTGGAAGGCATCCGCAATGCCGCTGGCGGTGCGGCCGTAGCCCAACCGTAACCGCGCGGCCTGGTCTTTACATGGCGGATATCATTATCAAGCAATTCGATTCTCCAGGCGAATTCCTGGAATGGGCGACGAATGCGCCGTGTTTATGGCGGGGTGATTTAGCCAGCCGTGAAGTAAGTTCGAATAAAACCGAGTGGACAGGTACGCGGAATTATGAGGCGGCCTATGACCTCGCCAAGTACGGCTGGCCCGAAGGTTTGAAGATGCTGGCCGAGAAAGTGGAAATCGCCCAGCAAGTCTTACCACCCATTGTCATCCACCGCCGCCGTCATGACGTGGCGGGCCATTACCCCAGCCCAGCCCGCGCCGCCGCTGGCGAAATATTTAGCATGGTGCATAAGGGCGAGACGATTAAGCAAAAGCCAATCGCGCGGATACGGCATAATTTTGTTTTCAACGGTAACCAGTCCACTCAAAAAGTTATGAATTGGGGAGCCGCATTATGTTCGTATATCGAACATCTGCAACAGGCAGGGCATCCCGTTGAATTAATGGCAATTATTGAAGCATCCTCATCGGGCCCCAGTGTTTCATTCCAATTCCCTTTAAAGAAAGCTGGTCAGCATTTATCTATGGCATCTATGGTATTTTGGTGGGCACATCCATCCGTAGTTAGAAGAATTTATCTTTCTGCGTGTGAGCGTTTAGACATTGAAAGATGGTATTCAAGCGGTTACGGAAGGGCGGCGCGAGTAACCAATCCTGAATCCGACGTTTTGAATTTAGCTTTTGAAGATGCGGGCGACACCATCGAACAAAACCTGAAAACTATTCACGATAAGCACATGACTGTCATCGCCGCCAACGCCAACAGTCAGCAGGACTTTTCCATCGTCACGGGCATGCGTGGCGGCAGGTTTGGTCTTTAAAAAAACTCCCGCCCGGTTGCCCGCGGCGGGAGTCGCATAAACGAATAGCTTAGGCGTTAATTACTTCGCTTTTTTCTTTGCGCTTTTGTTGTCGTTAACGCTGTCCTTCAGCTGTTTGCCCGCTTTGAACTTCGCTTGCTTGCTTGCTTTGATCTTAATGGTTTCGCCCGTGCGCGGGTTACGGCCGGTCGTCGCGGAGCGCTGTGTGACCAGGAACGTGCCGAAGCCAACCAGGCGGACTTCGCCGTTTTGTTTCAGACCGGCAGTGATGCCGTCAATCACGGCATCCAGTGCGCGCGTTGCGTCGGTTTTGGTCAGTTCAGCTTCGTCAGCGATGTAGGCTACGAGATCATTTTTGTTCATCGGGAATCTCCCATGGATAGGTTTTAAAAATGCGTTTCACAGCGGGCTACCCCTAAGGGTATTCAGGCTGAAAACCGCAGGATTCTTGAGGCGCACGGGCCATTCGCGACTCTGCACACCAATTAACTATAGTGATTCCGCCATTTCATGGTTTTGGCAAGTAGGAAAATGCAAGGTTTCTGCGGATTTTTTACCCTTGCGCCGCTGCGGTTTTCACCGCAGCGGTTTTGTATGATTCAATTTTGACTTTCTTGATGATGAATAATGGGTTGCGGCGCGGGTTTTTGCACTTCGTCTTCATCATCATTCGCGCTGGCGGCGGTTACTTCATCGTCATCCAGATCTTTCCAATCAATCGGCGTTACTTGGCGTGTCAGCGCGTGCATCAACACTTCGTCAATCAACCGCACCGGCACAATTTCCATACCCTTTTTCACGTTGGCTGGAATTTCTTCCAGATCCTTTACGTTGTCTTCCGGGATCAGAACTTTTTTAATGCCGACGCGCAGCGCGGCGAGCAGTTTTTCTTTCAACCCGCCAATCGGCAAGACACGGCCGCGCAGCGTGATTTCACCTGTCATTGCAATATCCCTGCGCACCGGAATTCCAGTAAGCACAGAAACAATCGACGTCACCATCGCAATCCCGGCAGAGGGCCCGTCTTTCGGCGTCGCGCCCGCGGGGACGTGAATATGCACGTCTTTGCGTTTGAACAATGATGGTTTGATGCCGAAATCCGGCGCGCGCGATTTCACCAGCATTTCCGCGGCCTGGATGGATTCTTTCATCACTTCGCCCAGTTGGCCTGTCATAGAAAATTTTCCGCGTCCAACCATCGTGACGGTTTCAATCGGCAGAATATCACCGCCCGTTTCCATCCATGCCAAGCCTGTCGTCACGCCAATACGGTCATCCGTATCAATTTCATCAAAGTGATACTTGCGCACGCCGGCGTATTTTTTCAGGTTGCCTTGCGTAATGCGCATGGTGGATTTTTTCTTATTCAGCAATTGTTCTTTTACCGATTTGCGGCATAGGTTGGCAATTTCGCGATCCAGGTTCCGCACCCCTGCTTCACGGGTGTAATAGCGGATTAAATCACGCAGCGCGCCTTCGGTAAGACTGAATTCCCGCGGTTTCAGGCCGGTTTCTTTCAGCTGCTTTTTGATCAGATATTCCGTCGCGATGTGGACTTTTTCATCCTCCGTGTAACCGGACACGCGGATAATCTCCATCCGGTCGAGCAGCGGTTGCGGCATTTTCAAACTGTTGGCCGTGCAAATGAACATCACTTTTGACAGGTCGTATTCCAATTCCAGATAATGATCATTGAAGGTGTGGTTTTGTTCAGGATCCAAAACCTCCAGCAATGCCGAAGTCGGATCGCCGCGCCAGTCGGAGCCGAGTTTGTCGATCTCATCCAGTAGGAACAAAGGATTATTCGCCTTCGCCTTTTTCATGCCGTTGATGATTTTGCCTGGCAATGAACCCAGGTACGTCCGCCGGTGACCGCGGATTTCAGATTCATCCCGCACGCCGCCCAGCGCCATGCGCACATATTGCCGCCCTGTCGCGCGCGCGATTGATTTTGCCAGGGATGTCTTCCCCACTCCCGGCGGGCCGACGAGGCATAAAATCTGCCCCTTCATATTTTCAATTTTATGCTGCACGGCCAGGGTTTCGATGATGCGTTCTTTTACCTTTTCCAGGCCGAAATGGTCTTCATCCAAAACCTTTTGCGCTTTGCGCAGGTCTTTGGGTAATTTATCCAGTTTATTCCATGGCAGCGCCAGAATGGTTTCGATATAATTGCGCAGCATGCTGGATTCCTGGCTGCCTTGCGGCATGGCTTTCAGCCGTTTCAATTCCGATTGCACGCGTTCTTTGGCTTCGTCCGACAATGGTACTTCCCCCGCCTTTTGCACCAGCGTCGCAAGTTCGTCGTTTTCTTCCATCATCTCGCGCTGCAATTGCTTGATCTGATTTTGAAAGCCGGGGTTTTGATCCATTTGCTTGCGCACGTTGCCGCGCACTTTGCGTTCGGCCGATAACAAGGAAATTTCCGTTTCCAGAATTTTATAAACCTGCTCCAGGCGTTTCGAGATAGACAAGGTTTCCAAAATTTCCTGTTTATCCGAAACATTCAGCGGCAAATGCGCCGCGATGCTATCAGACAGCTTACCCAAATCCGTGGTTTGATTGATGATCCCAAATAGTTCCGATGGAATCTTTTTGTTCATTTTCACGTAGGTTTCAAACTGCGTGAGCGCCAGGCGAGCCGTGGCATTCTGTTCTTGCAACTCCTTGCCTTCAAGTTTCGGCTGTTCATCAGTCAGGGGCAAAAATTCAGCGGAAAAATATTCTTCATTCAACCAGCGGGTGATTTTCGCGCGCGACAGACCCTCAACCAGCACCTTAATCGTGCCGTCAGGCAGCGGCAAAGTCTGTAAAACGCTAGCCACCACGCCGATGCTATGCAAGTTCGCAATCGTCGGATCCGTATCCACCGCGTCCCGTTGCGAGACGACCAGGATGCGTTTGTTAAACTGCTGTTGCGCCGCCTCAATCGCGGCGGCGGATTTTTCGCGCCCGACGTATAGCGACGCCACCATGCCCGGAAACAACACCATATCGCGCAGCGGCAGAACGGGCAGGATGTCTTGATTGTCTGGAGAACGCATAAAGGCCTCTTTCGCACGCTGGAAGATATTTTTACTCATAGTTTAATGTAAGTATGCGACAGTTTCATTTCAAGTTAAATGTCACTTTAAGCGATTGTCACCCCGGGCTTGTCCCGGGGTCTGCGGTTCCGCAATTTATTATTCTGGCATTATGTGATTGCCTTACGGCAGACCCCGGGACAAGCCCGGGGTGACACTTCGCGTCACTTTTCCTTATCAGGCTCAATCTTTGGCATCGCGCTGCGGTTTTCGATGACGTGGTCGATCAGGCCGAATGCCTTGGATTCTTCCGCTGACATAAAATTGTCACGTTCCAGCGCCAGTTCGATTTTTTCAACCTTCTGGCCCGTGTGTTTCACGTAAATCTGGTTCAGGCGTTTGCGCAGGTTTAAAATTTCTTTCGCCTGGATTTCGATATCCGTCGCCTGGCCGCGCGCGCCGCCGGATGGCTGATGCACCATCACGCGGGCGTTGGGCAGCGCGTAACGCTTGCCCGCCGCGCCGGCCGCGAGCAGCAACGAACCCATGGAGCACGCCTGCCCCATGCAAAGCGTCACGACATCCGGCTTAACAAACTGCATCGTATCATACATCGCCAGGCCGGACGTCACCACGCCGCCAGGGGAGTTGATGTACAGTGCAATATCCTTGGACGGATTTTCGGATTCTAAAAACAGCAGCTGGGCGCATACCAGGGTGGACATGTGGTCCTCCACCTCGCCCGTGATGAAAATGATGCGCTCCTTTAATAGGCGCGAATAGATGTCGAACGACCGTTCCCCCCGGCTCGTCTGTTCGATGACGATAGGCACCAAACCGGACATCTCAGCGGCGAATTCACGAATTTTTTTCTCGGACATAGAAGGCTTCTCCCAGCAAGTAATAGATTCTCGTCAGGATAGAAACTATTACCGCCCTTGTCACGAGGGAAAAGCGGTTATTGCGGCGGTTGCGGGGGTTTGCCGCTGACTTTTTTCCCGCCCGTATTATTATCCTTTGCCGCATTGCCGATGCGGTTTGCATTTTTCCAGTCTTCACGTTTCTGGATTAGGCGGGTTTCCATATCTCCGCCCTTATCTTTAGTGATCCTGTGTTCGGCCACCCAAGCCTTTATATTTTTCTCCGTCGGACGAAGGGCGGGGTCATCATAAACCGGCTTAATATGGTGCCGCAAAACGACTTCGCCGTTGTCGTCGATCGTCGTGATTTCATTTTGCGTGCCTTTATCATTCGCTATCGCAAAAACTTGCGTTAGCTGTAAGTCCAATGCGTGGATCGTCACCGCCACGAAAGGCGCGGAACTTTTACCATTGGGCGCGAGATCAAAATCCGAAGTGTGGATTTTTTCTCCCATTGCTTCTGATAACACACTGGATAACTCACTTTGCTCTTTCACGTTTCCACCTGACGCGGAGAACGTTCTCGGAAAAATCCGCTTTACCTGATCCTTGAAAAATTTGGTATAAGGACTCTCAAAAGCGGCTTTAAGTTTTGCCTCCGTTTTATCGCCCAAACCAAAAACCTTGCTCGCGCCTTCCGTTTCAACCAGGATTATTTTGGGCAGGCTTTTATCGCCCTGGGTGAGGTCAAGCGTTTGATTATGCCAGTCGAGCAGTTGGCCAACGAATTTTCTAATTCCTTCAAAATCGCGGTATTTCGCGATCATTTCGATGTCGATGACGACGGCGCGGGCCGTTTGGCCTTCTGGAACTTCTAAAACCGTCGTGTAATTTTCTTTGGCGCGGCTTTTATCCAGGCCCAGGCTGTGCTCACTGTTGAATTTGTCGAAAAACTTCTTCAGATCCGCGGTATGCTCGGCTTCTGCGAAAACAAAAGTATTAAATGCAACCGTTTTAGGTTTATCCGCGCCAGCGGTGTTATCGTCTAATTCATAACGCGCCATGTCATTCTCCCGTGATTATGACTATAGAATGCCACACCAGGACCTTAAAAAGCAAGGAAAATTACCCCGTCAATTCATCAACCAGCTTATCCAGTTCCTCGCGCGCTACGGATTTCTCCGTAATGGCAGACTTGCTGAACAGGAAATCCACGGCTTTTTCCTCTAATAATGGCGCGCGCAACTGGTCCATCGCGCCGGGGGTTTTGGTGTAATAGTCCAAAACTTCCTTGCCCTGCTGCGGGTAACGCTGGATTTCGGCGAAAAGCGCGGCGCGCAATTCTTCCTGGCCGACTTCGACTTTCTCTTTTTCCGCTAGGTCCGCCAGCAACAGGCCGAGGCGCACGCGGCGCGCGGCGATATCCTGGTATTCCGGCTTCAATTGATCTTCGGTTTTACCCGCTTCATCCTTGCCGTCTTTCAGCTCGGCTTTCACACGCGGCCAGATGGCGCCGAATTCCGCATCCACCATGCCTTGCGGCAGGTCGAATTTATAATTATCCGCCAGATGATCCAGCAGTTTGCGTTTCGCCACCAGGCGCGAGCCGTTGTCGATTTCCGCCTGCAAGCGCTCCGTCATTTTCTCACGCAGGGTTTTCAGGTCGTCCACGCCGAATTGTTTGGCGAACTCGTCGTTGATTTCGGAGGCCACCTGCGCGGAAATGGTTTTGATTTTCACCTGAAATTCCGCGGGCAAGCCGGCCAGATCCGCCGCATGATAATTCTGCGGAAAGGTCACCTTGATCAGCTTTTCATCGCCGACCTTCATACCCACCATCTGGTCTTCAAAGGTGTCAATCAGCTGGCGTTTGCCCAGCTGCACGCGCATGTCCTCGCCCTTCATGCCGTCACGCGGCTCACCATTAATAGTGCCCGCAAAATCAATTGCCAGAACGTCGCCCATCTTCGCGGCTATGCCTTCGGCAACGGGTTCAACTTTGGCGGTCGCGTCGGCCAGGTTTTTGATGGCTTCGTCGATTTGCGCTTCATCCGGCTTTGCGACCGGCTTTTCGATTTTGATTTTACCGTAATCAATCGCGGGAAGCGGCGGCAAAACCTCAACCTCTACTTTTAAATTAAGCGGCGAACCCTCTGAATAACTGTCGAATTCCACCTTCGGCTGCATCGCGGGTTTCAGGTTATTGTCGTTCAACGCCTTATGCACACCGGCATCGGCCATGTGCTCTAATACCTCGCCCATCACGTTGCCGCGGTATTTTTGCTGGAGCACCGCCATCGGCACCTTGCCCGGACGGAAACCGGGAATTTTGGCGTTTTTGCCGTATTGTTCCAGGTGTTCTTTCACATGCTCCTCAATCGCTTCGGGCGCGATGGAAATTTCGAACTTATGCTTCAGGCCCTCAGAGCCTGATTTTGTGACCGTAATGCCGTGATGGTGGTGCGCGTGACCCATTCGTTTGCCTTTTTGATGATTTGGAGCGCGGAAACTAGGGGCTTTGACGCGGGATGTCTAGCAAAAATTGAAGCATTTGAACAAATTCAAATACCGGCCTCTAACCGCTTATTGGCTTTCCCCACCACCTCTTCGTATGTCCCCAGGTAGCCGGGGGGATTGTAGGTTCTATTTTCCTCAAGGTTGCGATGACTAATGGTGCATTTAACCAGCGGAGGCAGCAAGCGAGGCGCGACCCTGCGCACTAACCCTTCAACGAACCCAATCTCCCGGAAATTTCTTTCCGGAACAATCGTAAAGGTAATCTCCGCGCCCTTTTTTCCCGCTTCCCCTTGACATTCAAGCGTTCTCTTGGCGCCCGTTACACAATCTTCCAGCGTAAACGGTTTTGGTCTATGAGCGGCACGGTAAATAGGCTGTTGCATGTTAAATCTCCAAAAAGTTTGACAGCTTTATTTCTACATTTAATTTCCCGCTTAATGCAAGTTTTTTATAGGATCTGGGTTTTCAGGGCCGTAAATAATAGAATTTTATTGCAATCCAATGCCCAAATGTAATAAAAACCAAGCATAACTAAACCGATGTAGGAAAAATAATGGGTTCAAATAGAAACGTGGGGGTTCTTGCATATCCATTGGATGAGGCAACCCCAGGGCACTTAATCACACTTGCAGGGCAGCATTTTCAGACTGGACAGCGACCGACCCTTAGAAACTTGTTGCTACACCTGGTCAGCGACATTGAATCCGGCGGCCCCGGGCTGGGAAAATGCGTTACATTAATTCAGTTCGCCCTTGAGCAGGATATTTATCGCCAACCGGACCTGGCCCAGAATGCTGATTGGAACGAAATGCCCAAAGGCAAACCATTGGAACAAGCCGTCAACGCGGTTTTAAATTTCCCAGAACGCAAAAGCGCCCCCCAAGCCATCGCCGAAAGCCTGATTTTGTTCGCCGTCGATTATAGAAATGGAAAATATCCCGGCGCTAAATCCCTACGCTTTTTCAAGAAAAAAGCGGAACTCAGAATTCCTTTGACAGAAACTTTGGGGGCCTTATCGCCGCGCCTGCGGGCAGCTTATACCCCGGCTGTGGCAAGCCTTTTACCGCATAGGGTGGATGCGATTGAAACCATTCAATTAGATGATATCCGCAAAAGCATCATGACCAAATTCGGCAACATTCAAGCTTTGCCGCGACATTTGACGGGCGCCGTTCAAAATTATGACTGGGATGCGAATCCATTTGGTTTGGCCGATAGCGATAAAGATACCCTGAAAGAGCTCGCCGATTCCCGTATGGCCAAACTTTTATTATCTTCACCCGATACGGATAGTATAAATCCCAATCTCTTTGCTTGCGCGGCTTTGATTATGAGCAAGCTGCCGCCTTCCCGGCGACCAAAAGCGGAATACGTTATAAGATCAGAAAAACCCAAAGCAGAACTCAAAGAGAAGAAACCACAAATTTCGTCCTCGGTTGCAAGAATTTTACCAGCTAAAATGGAACAACCCAAAAAGAAAGAAACAAAAAATTCTTCTTCAGCAAAAAAAGCATCCCCGGCCAAAATAGAAAAGCCATCGAAGCAAAAGCAAAGCGCCCCGGCGCCGAAACCAAAAGCTATCAAAGTTCCAAAAACTCCAAGAATTCTAGAAATTCCAAAAGTTATTGAAGATGAAGTGATAGAAGAAAAAATCTCAACCCGCGGGCGTTTTAGGGCGGAAACAGCGGAAGAGGCAAAGACGATATATTCCGAACAATGCCAGGAAACAATTATTAAAGTCAAAGGCCTCCTGGGGAAAATGCGGAACAAGGAAACCATTTCGCTCAGCCCCGATGTTATGGGCTGTATTGGCGACAGTGTTGAGTTGTTTTGTTTAATCAACGGCACAACAATTGCTGAATTCCGCATGAAAATGGCTCATGCCTGCCGTCAAGCGGAACGCGAAAGTCTGAAAAATATTGTCTCCGGCATAGATATTTTCGCATCGCAATTTGATGAATTTATGCAGGGCAATTTGGAAACAGCGCAATCCCGTCTTCTAAGCCCTATTATCTATACTTTATTAGGTGAAACTGAGCTGCACGCCCCCACCCCTGCCCCTAATCCTAATACTGCCTAGGCGGCGCACCGCCGCTAGGATAGTTTGACAAGGTGTCACCCTAATAGGTCGCAGACGTCAGGAGCCAGGAAACTGGCTTTTTTCTTTTCCTGGCTGCTGAATTCTGTTATGTGGTTTCCTGTGCGGCGGCTGTAGCTCAGTGGTAGAGCCCTCGGTTGTGGTCCGAGTTGTCGCGGGTTCGATCCCCGTCAGTCGCCCCATCCTGCTTCGCTCGCTTCGCGAGCTACGCAGGACTGGGTGTTATCATGAGGGAGCATGGGCAGACTATGCATTATGTTTACTTGCTCCGCAGCATCAGGAATCCTGACCAGTGCTATATCAGCGAAACAACAGATTTAAAAAAACGTCTTGCTGAGCATAACGCGGGTTTGTCTATTCATACGAATAAATTCAGGCCTTGGGAGATAGAAGTTTATTTAGGATTTAAAGACAAAGTAAAAGCAATAGAATTTGAAACATACCTTAAACATGGCTCGGGCCATGCTTTTCGCAAAAAACATTTTTGGTCTAAAATTTAAACACCCAGTCCTGTGTAGCTCGCGAAGCGAGCGAAGCAGGATGGTGCGGCTGAAGGGACTTGAACCCCCACGAGTTGCCCCACTGGAACCTAAATCCAGCGCGTCTACCATTCCGCCACAACCGCTTGTTTATATGGATAATAGATTTTCAGGCGGAATGGTAGAATTATTTTGGCTTAAACCCCGGGGCTGGGCGCAGGCGCAGGGCTTATGGTCTGATTAGGATTAATTTGTTCCGCCATGCGCAAAACTTGTCCGACGATCGCTTTTAAGGGGATTGCGCCAAGCGATTCAAATGCCGCCTCTCTTATTCTGCCGTTTTTGGTCAGAGAGGAATTGATGAATTCTGTCATTTCAGAGGCTTCACCCAAAAGCGTCTGTGGGATCAGCTTGCCTTCATGCATGACATAATCATCATAATCCGCAACGTTCGTGGGAATGTCGTCTTC
>JABDAM010000028.1 GCA_013289145.1 Alphaproteobacteria bacterium
GGACGTTTGAGATGCTGAAAAAACACGGCGTGCCTTTTTTCCGGAGTTATTACAAGGATGTCTCCGCCACGCGCACACCGGATGCGCATACCGTGATTTTCGATTTGGCCAATACGCAGAACCGCGAATTGCCCCTGATTCTGGCGGATTTAGTCGTGCTGCCGCAACATTATTGGACGGCAAAGCTGCCGGACGGTTCGCCAGCGCATGATTTCAATCAAACCACGCTGACGCCGCCGCTGGGCTCAGGGCCGTATAAAATCGCCAGCGTCGATGCGCCGCGGCGGATCGTGCTGCAACGCGATCCGAATTATTGGGGCCGCGATTTGCCCGTGAATGTCGGCAAATACAACTTTGACAAAATTACTTTTGATTATTTCCGCGATCACACGGTATTGCTCCAGGCTTTTTTTGCCGGGCAGCTGGACGAGCATGAAGAAAATACCGCAAAAGTTTGGGCGACGGGTTATGATTCCGCGCCGGTGCGCGACGGGCGCATCAAACGCGAAGAAATTCCAAACCAGTTGCCGTCGGGCATGCAGGGTTTTGTATTCAATCTGCGCCGCCCCGTTTTCGCCGATCCGCGCGTGCGCGAAGCTTTGACCCTCGCATTTGATTTCGAATGGGGGAATAAGAATGTCGCGTTCGGCGCCTATCAACGCACGCATAGTTATTTTGAAAATTCCGAACTCGCCGCGCATGGCTTGCCCGGGCCGGATGAATTAAAACTGCTGGAACCCTTCCGCAATCAATTGCCGCCCGAGGTTTTCACATCCGAATACCACGCCCCCATCACCGACGGCAGCGGTTACGACCGGGACAATCTGCGCCGCGCGCGCGAATTGCTGGAACAGGCCGGGTATAAGTACGAAAACGGCCAGATGGTAAAAGACGGCCAGCCGTTGCGGTTTGAAATGCTGTTGGTGCAGGAAGCCTTTGAACGCTGGGGCCTGCCGTTTCAGCGCAATTTGAAACGTATTGGCGTCGATATGAGCATCCGCCTGGTCGATTCCGCGCAATATCAAAAACGCATGGAACAGTTTGATTATGACATGGTCGTGAGCGGCTTTCCGGAAAGCCTGTCGCCCGGCAATGAGCAGCGCGACATGTGGCAGTCGAACCGCGCGGACATCATGGGCTCGCGCAACCTTATCGGCATTAAATCGCCTGTCGTGGATGCGCTGGTGGATGATATCGTCGCCGCGCGGTCACGGGCGGAATTGCTGACCGCCACGCACGCGCTCGACCGCGTGTTGTTGTGGGGGCATTACGTCATTCCGCATTGGTATATCGGCAAATTCCGCGTGGCTTATTGGAACAGGTTCGGCCGGCCGGATGTGACGCCGCCCTATGGCTTGCCGGTGGTGGAGACGTGGTGGCATCGAGATACCAGCAGACGAGCAGACGAGCAGACGAGATAGCAATCACTTAATTGAAAAGCCGTTTTCAAAAACATCCAAATCAACTAGTGTTCATCCCAGAGGAGCAAAGCAGATGAATTCTCGTCTGCTCGTCTGCTCGTCTGCTGGTCTGCTCGTCTGCCATGGCACCATACATCCTCCGCCGCTTGCTCTTCATCATCCCGACGTTGCTCGGTATTATGACGTTGAATTTTTTGATCGTGCAGGCCGCGCCCGGCGGGCCGGTGGAGCAGATGATCGCGAAACTGTCCGGCACGGCGGTGGACAGCACATCGCGCGTCGGCGGCAGCGGCGCAGGCGACGTGATGGCGCAGTCCGAAGCCGCCAAGGGCGCGCTGCGTTCCTCCGCCATTAATTCCAAATACCGCGGCGCGCAGGGATTGGACCCGGAATTCGTGGCGGAACTGGAAAAAATGTTCGGCTTTGATAAGCCCTGGTATGTGCGTTACTGGCTGATGTTGAAAAACTACGCGACATTCGATTTCGGCAAGAGTTATTTTCGTGACACCAGCGTGATTGAACTGGTGAAGGAAAAACTGCCCGTGTCGATTTCCCTGGGTATCTGGACGACGCTGATCACCTACCTGATTTCCATTCCGCTGGGTATTCGCAAGGCAGTGCGCGACGGCAGCCATTTTGATATCTGGACGAGCGCGGTGGTGATTGTGTTGCACGCCATTCCTTCTTTCCTTTTCGCTGTCTTGCTGATTTTGCTCTTCGCGGGCGGGGAGTATTTCGCCTGGTTTCCTTTGCGCGGATTGGTGTCGGACAATTGGCACGATCTCACCTGGCCGAAAAAAATTCTGGATTATTTGTGGCACATGGTTTTGCCCATCACCGCAATGGGCGTAGGCGGATTTGCGTCCTTGACGATTTTGACGAAGAATTCGTTTATCGACGAACTCGGCAAACAATACGTCCTGACCGCGCGCGCCAAGGGTTTGCCGGAAAAGCGCGTTTTGTACGGGCATGTGTTTCGCAATGCGATGCTGATCGTCATTGCGGGATTTCCGTCTGCCTTTATCGGCATGATTTTTACCAGCGCGCTGTTGATTGAGGTGATTTTTTCGCTGGATGGCCTCGGCCTGCTCGGGTTTGAATCGGCGATGAGCCGCGATTATCCGGTGATGTTCGCGACGCTGTATATTTTCACGCTGATTGGTTTGTTGATGAACTTGATCAGCGATTTGACCTATATGTTCGTCGATCCCCGCATTGATTTTAACTCGCGGGAGGGTGCGTGATCCTCTCTCCCCTCGCCCGCCGCCGTTTGCAGAATTTCCGCGCGAATAGGCGCGGTTATGTTTCATTCTGGTTATTGATGGCGGTGGTGGCGATCAGCCTTCTCACGCCGGTAATCGCGAACGACAAGCCGGTTGTGATGTCGTTCAAAAACCATTTGTATTTTCCATCCATGCAAAATATTCCCGAAAAATTTTTCGGCGGGGATTTTGATACGAATGCGGATTACCGCGATCCCTATGTGCAAAAACTGATCGCGCAAAATGGCTGGATGGTGTGGCCAATGGTCCGTTACAGTTACGACACGATTAATTATAATCTGCCGCAGCCCGCGCCCTCGCCGCCGTCGCGCGAGAATTGGCTGGGCACGGACGACCAGGGGCGCGATGTGCTAGCGCGCCTGATTTACGGCGTGCGGGTTTCGTTGGCATTTGGATTTATTCTCACCACGCTGTCGTCGCTCATCGGCATTGCGGCGGGCGCGGTGCAGGGGTTTTTCGGCGGCTGGCTGGATATGGCCTTTCAGCGGTTTATTGAGATCTGGTCGGGCATGCCGGTGCTGTATCTGCTGATTATTATGGCGTCCGTGATTGCGCCGGGGTTTTGGTCGCTGCTCGGTCTGATGCTGTTGTTTTCATGGATGGCCCTGGTCGGCGTGGTGCGCGCGGAATTTTACCGCGTGCGCAATTTTGATTATGTCCGCGCCGCGCGCGCGCTGGGCGTGGATAATTTGACGATTATGCAGCGCCACATTCTGCCCAATGCGCTGGTGGCGACGATTTCGCTGCTGCCCTTTATTATTTCGGGCGGCGTGACGACGTTGACCTCATTGGATTTTTTGGGTTTCGGTTTGCCGCCGGGCTCGCCCAGCCTTGGTGAACTATTGTCGCAAGGCAAAGATAATTTACAGGCGCCGTGGCTGGGTTTGACGGCGTTTTTCTCGCTCGCGTTTTTATTATCCATCCTGACCTTCGTCGGCGAAGCGGTGCGCGATGCCTTTGATCCGCGCAAGGTGGGATGATGTTGGACGTTAAAAAACTTAACATCCATTTCCGCCTGCCGGACGGCGCGGAATTTCATGCGGTAAAAAATGTGTCGTTCGACATCAAGCGCGGTGAGACGGTCGCTCTGGTGGGTGAGAGCGGATCGGGGAAATCGGTGACAGCGCTGGCGGTGATGCAGTTGCTGGGCGCGAATGCGATGGAAAGCGGCAGCATTCATTTCGACGGCAACGAAATCATGGATGCGCCGCCGCGCGTGATGCAGACCATTCGCGGTCGGCGCATCGGGATGATTTTTCAGGAACCCATGACGGCGCTGAATCCGCTGCACACCGTTGAAAAACAGATTTGCGAGGTGTTGATTTGGCATCAGAAATTTTCCAAATCAAAGGCGCGCACACGCGCGGTTGAGTTACTGTCGCAGGTCGGCATTCCCGATCCCGAAACGCGCTTGAAATCCTATCCGCATCAATTGTCCGGCGGGCAGCGGCAGCGCGTCATGATCGCGATGGCTTTGGCGAACGAGCCGGAATTGCTGATCGCGGATGAACCGACAACGGCGCTGGACGTGACGGTGCAGGCGCAGATTTTGGAATTACTGAAACAATTGCAGCGGGAACGTAATCTGGCGATGTTATTGATTACGCACGATCTGGGCGTGGTTAAAAACATGGCGCAGCGCGTTTCGGTAATGAAGACCGGGCAGATTGTTGAGCAAGGCAGCGTGGCAGAAATTTTCACCATGCCGAAACATGATTACACAAAACAATTACTGGCGGCCGAGCCGAAAGGCGCGCCGCAAGCGCCCGCGAACGACGCGCCGGAAATTTTGCGCGGCGAGAATATCAAGGTTTATTTCCCGATTAAGCGCGGCATTTTGCAAAAAACGATCGGTTTCATCCGCGCGGTGGACGGCGTGGATATTCACATCCGCGCGGGCGAAACCGTGGGCGTGGTGGGCGAAAGCGGTTCGGGCAAATCCACGTTGGGCTATGGGATTTTGCGGCTGGTTGCGTCGCAGGGAGAAATTTTATTTGGCGGACAGAACATCCGCACGCTGCACGGTCGGCAGTTGCGCCCGCTGCGGCGGGAGATGCAGATTGTGTTTCAGGATCCGTTTGGCGCGCTGTCACCGCGCCTGACGGTGGCCCAAATTATCGGCGAAGGGTTGCTGGTGCATGAACCGCAATTGCATGCCGCGGCGCGCGATGAAAAAGTTTGCGAGGTGTTGCGCGAGGTGGGGCTGGACTGCGAATCCCGACACCGCTATCCGCACGAATTTTCCGGTGGCCAGCGGCAGCGGATCGCGATTGCGCGCGCGATTATTTTGAAACCGAAATTGATTGTGCTGGATGAACCGACTTCGGCGCTGGATGTGTCGGTGCAGGCGCAGATTGTGGAATTGCTGCGCCATTTGCAAAATAAATACGGCATCGCCTATGTCTTCATCAGCCACGACCTGCGCGTGGTGCGCGCAATGGCGCATCACATTATCGTGATGAAAGACGGCAAGGTGGTGGAAAGCGGCGCGGCCAATGATGTGCTGTCACACCCGCGCGAAGACTATACGCAAAAACTGCTTTCTGCCGCGTTGAATTACAAAGCCTAATATAAAATTTCCATGACAAAATCGCGCGGCGCTATCTTTTGCGCGTGAAATACATTATTTTAAAAATATGGAAGCCACCCGGCGCGACGCGATGCTGAGTTATAAATCACGTCCGGAATTTTACCGGCGGCTTTACCGCGTCATTTTGCGTGTGGTGTTTGTGAACAGTTTTGTGCTGGCGGCCTTGTGCGCCTTAACGGTTTATCTGGGCTTTTATGGCTTTAAGCCTGAGCATTATTTCACGACCTCACCCAGCGGCAAAATTATTGAACTGAAATATCACGCCGTCCCTGTCTTTGCGCAGCCCCTCGAATCGCAGCAATCTAACGCGCCGGCGCCTGCCCAGGCGCCTGAACCCGTCCAGCCCGCAACCGTAACACAACCACCGCCACCCGCCCCACCCGCTCCCAATGGCCAACCCGCCCAATAAACCGCCCCAGGCTCCGCCCACCCGCAGCGTTCAGCAGTTGGGCGCGCGGCCTGTACGGCCCGAAGGTATTAAGGCCGCGCCTGTTAAACCCGGCGGCAAAGTCGCGCCGCAACCCGCGCAGCTGGGCGGCGATGTCATGCAAACGGTTGTGACGCGGAATAAATTTTACCGCGAAGGTTACCAAACCCTGTTGAAAATCGCGATCGCGCAGGGCGTGGTGGTGTTGGTCCTGGCCACCTTGGTCGTTTATAAAATGTTTATTGAGCCGACGCCGGTGCGTTATTTCGCCACCTATGACGACGGCAAGATCATGGATATCCAGCCTCTGACCGATCCGGCGATGACGGATGCGGCGGTGCTGTCCTGGGCGTCCCAGGCGTCGGCGGACGTGATGACGTTTAACTTTCTGGATTACCAGCGGCGTTTGCAGACCAGCGCGTCTTATTTCACGCCGCTGGGCTGGCAAGGCTTTATGAAAGCCATTCAGGACAGCCGTTTTCTGGAAAGCGTTAAGGCCAACCAGCAAATCATCACCGCCGTGCCGTCGCAGGCGCCCGTGATCGTCGAGCGCGGCCAGGCGGACGACCGTTATTACTGGCGCATCCAATTGCCGATGGTGGTGACCTCGACTTCGGGCGATAAAAAGGCGACCAAACGCCAATTGTTCAACCTGATGATCGTGCGCGTATCACCGCTGCAAAATCCGTCCGGGCTTGGGATTGAGCAATGGGTTGCGTTAGACTTATGAGCGAATTGGACTTATGATAAACGGCGATTCTCGGGGCGAAACGGCGTTGAAAAAAGTCATCTTATCTTTTGGCCTTGGTATGTGTATGGCGGCTGCGCCGCTTTACGCGCAGGATGGTAATGCGCCCGTTCCGGCGGATCAGATTTCGGCAACGTTTAATAAAGCCAGCAGCAATAACGGCAGCCCTGCAACGCCCCCGGCGCCTCAGGCCGCGCAAAATAATAACCAACCCGCCAATGCGCCAGCGGCAGCCCCCGCCCCGAATGCAAACGCCAGCCCAAACGACACGGCGGCGGCGGAAAATTCCAATCTGCCGCCTTTGCCGACGGATAAGGAAAGCTTGCAAACCCTGACGAACGCCCTGGCCGCGGATAAGTCCGGTATTACGGACCAGGATCAACAGACCAAGGCGTTCAACAATGCCTTGAACGGCGTTTTTCCTTTGTCGCCGGAACAGATCAAGGAAGTGATGCGGCGCATGAGCGAATCCCAAGAAGCCGGACGCGCGCCGCCCGCGCCGGACCCCAAACCCACGGTGAAAGTTGAAAATGTTTCCCTGGATCCCGGCGTCACGCCGCCGCTGATCGCCGTTTCGACGGGCTATGTGACGACCGTAAACGTGCTGGATGTAACGGGCCAGCCGTGGCCCATTCAGGACGTGGTGGTGGGCGGTAATTTTCAGGTGACGGGGCCGAACGATGCGAATGTTTTGCGCATTATCCCGCAAACGCGTTTCGGCAAGGGCAATTTATCCGTGCGCCTGGTGGGTTTGACGACGCCAGTGACTTTCCGCGTGGAATCCGGCGGGCCTGAAGTTTATTACCGCTATGACGCGCGCATCCCGCAATCCGGCCCGGCGGCGAAACAGGCTTTGATAGATCACGGTTATGCGGGCGAGGCGGGCAATGCGACGCTGTTGGCCATTCTGGATGGCATGCCGCCCAAGGATTCCAAAAAGATGATCATCACCGGCTCGGACGGACGGACGCAGGCTTATAAAATCAATGATCAGGTTTATCTGCGCACACCGTTGGCGCTGCTCTCGCCCGGCTGGGATGCCTCGGTGCGTTCGGCGGACGGGACGAATGTTTATCAGCTCAATGATACGCCGATTTTGATGCTGTCGGATAACGGCCAGATGATCCGCGCGAAAATGTCCGCGCCGCCTGAAGACGCCTTTACGCCGACCGATTTGACCGAAGGGAAAATCACCGTCGCCGTTAATCCCGACGGCACGGTTGCCAGCCCCGCAGCCGCGACGAGCGCCGGCACCAACCAGCCATTGGCCAACCAGGCAACTTTGAACCCGGCCACGCAAACGGCGGCGACGGCGACGCCGCAACCCAATCAGGCCGCAACAACCGCGCCTAACCGGGCCAACAGCAATGTGCAGATTTATCCGGCCGGCGCTTATCCCAACACGGGCGCGAATACGACGAATATTATTTATCCGAATAATGCCACCTCAGCCAATGGTAGTGGAAGATGAGCGACGAACATCCAGATCATAACGAACATGAAATCGAACATTTCGAGGAGTTCGATGAATTCGGCGATGAGGATTTGCATCAGCCGCCCAAGCCGCAAGGTTTAAAGGAACGTTTTTTAAACCAATGGAACAATAACGCGGGTTTTAAATTCGGCGTCATCGCGGCAGCCGTCGTGGCAGTGGCGGCAGGCGCATGGGCTTTCATGGGCAATCAGGAAAAGCCCGTTGCGCCTGGCACGGAGCAATCCCACGTCGGCAATGCGGAAAACGTCAAAGGCACCGTGGGCGCGGACGTATCGCCGGAATACCGCAATCTGCTGCAAAACGACAATCAACAGCGCGCCAAGGAAGCCTTGCAAACCGGGCAAAGCGCGATGCCAACGCCGGTCGGCAACGTCGCCACCACCACGCCGCCCAAGGAACAACCCGTGGATCCGCTCGCCATGTGGCGTCAGCAGGCGGAACAGCAGCCTAAACCCGCGCCCACCGCCATTTTGCAGCAGGAAGCGCCGGCAAACAACAGCAACAATAACCAGGCCGCCCAGCAGCAACAGCAAGCCCAGCAACAGGACTTGCAGGCGCGCACCCAGGCGATTGCGACGCAGATCAATTCCCTCATGCAGGCTTGGCAGCCGGGCGCGGCGACGGTTGTCGCGTTTCAAACCCAGAACCAAAATCAAAACAACGCGAACAATAACAACGGCGCGAACGGGAATAACAACAACGGCAACGGCGCGAACAATCCCACAGCATCGACCAAGGTCGCGCGCGTTATCGTGCCCGCCGGTGATATTTTATACGGCAGCATGATCACCGAGGCCAATTCTGATGTCCCCGGCCCCATTCTGGCGCAGATTTTATCCGGCCCGTTAAAGGATGGCCGCCTGATCGGCTCTTTCCAGGTATCGGATGATTATTTGGTCCTCCAATTTAAAACCCTTTCCATTCATGGTCACAGCTATAGCGTGGATGCTATTGCGCTGGATCCCAATACCACCCTGGGCGGCATGGCGACTGAGACGGATCAGCGTTATTTCTCGCGCGTGGTCATTCCCGCCGCCGCCAATTTCGTCAGCCAGTTCGGCCAGGCCATTTCACAGGCCGGTTCCACCACCACCGTTTCAAACGGCACGGTGATCGTCAGCCAGCCTTCCATTAACACGCGCCAGGCGCTATATGCCGGTGCCGGGAACGCAGCCAACAGCGTGGCGAATTTCGCCACCCAGGAAGCAGGGCAAATCAAGCCGCTGGTAAGGGTTGCATCCAATACGCCAATTGGTATCTTCTTTACCTCGCCTGTGACCGACCAGCCGCGGGAAAGCCAAACGCAATAGGAATTAACGATGAACGACACCCCCGAACACGAACAATACAACTACCAGGAAGAAGAATACGGTCACAACTACGCCGAAGGCGAAGCGGGGCATGAAGAATATGCCGGTGAAAACGAATATGGCGATGAAAATTACGATCAATCGCAACTGCCCATCCAGGGACAAAAGAAAAGCAATTTAATCAACTTGGCGATTTTCGGCGGAGTCGGAATTGTGATTGTCGTGATGGGTTACTTCACGCTTGGACCGATGCTGATGCCCAAGGCCGCCTCGCCCGGAACTCCTGCGGATGCGAGCGCACTGATGAAAGTTCAGGCGTCTGCTCCGACGAATGCTGCACCCAATAACAATGCGCCCATAGTCGCAACCGCGCCAATGCCGGCACAGCCCGCTCCGGCTCCGGCACAACCCGCGGCAAATGCCATGGGGGTTTCACCGGCTGCGCCTGTGACCAACGAAGCCGCCAATCCGGTGACGGGAAATCCAAATGATCCATGGAGCCAGGCAGCCAATGGCACTGTCGCAGTGCCGCCCTCTGCGCCCGCCAATCCGGCGCCGGTGGCGACAACGACGCCAACCGTCCCTGCTACGATGCCCGCACCCGCTGCTGCGCCGACAGTTAATGCGGATGCGCAAAAACTTCAGGAACTTCAGCAGAAGCTAAGCCAGGTTGAAACGGAGCGTCAGGACCAGGCCGCGACCATTACGGAATTGCAAAACCGTTTGGCCGAAGCGGAAACCAAAGTTACAACTTTGCAGCAACAACTCCAGCAGCAAGCCGCCGCCGCTGCGGATGGCGGCACCGCACCGCCTGTAAAAACCAAAATCAAATCCGCCCACGCCACCAAATCGAAAGAAACGGAAAGCAAGGGCGATCAGCAAGAGGCCGCCAAAACACCGCAAACCTGGGAGTTGCGTTCCGCCTCGGACGGCACCGCCTGGGTCAGCCGCGCGTCCGATAATCAGCTCTACCGCGTTGCCGTGGGGGATGAGTTGCCCGGCGTAGGCCGGATTACAGCCATTCGCCAGCAGGGCGATAGCTGGGTCGTCGTCGGCACCAGCGGTCAAATACGCCAAAATTGACACGAAATTGATGCAAATTCTTCCCATCTGTCATAAGGATGTCATCAAATTCTGATTAAATAGAGGGATAGGAATTCCTCTATGCGCCGCGTATTCGCTACCTTTTCCCGTCTTTCCGGCTCCGGCCCCATCCCCGGTATCTGCCGCGGTTTGCCGGTATTTTTAATCGCACTCTTGGCCGCTGAACCCGCTTTTGCGCAAACTTCGACGCTTTCTTTGGACCTCATGCTGGCAAAATTCGTCGGCAATATCGCGGGTCCGATCGAGAAGATCAGCTATTTGGGTTGCTTTACGTTCGGAATTTATTTGCTGGTAAAGGGTCTTTTCAAATGCATTAAATATTCCGATGAAGGCTCCAAAGGCCAGCAGAAATTCAGCGGCATTTGGGGCACCCTTGCGGTGGGCGCTCTGTTGATTGCCTTGCCCAGCACGGTCACGACGATGGGCGAAACGCTTTATGGTTCAGCAGATGGCTATAGCAGCGCGGCGACGATCGGTCAGACTTTGTCCTATACCAATGTCGACAGCAACGTCCAAGCGCGCATGAACATGGTCTATTCGACCATCCTTGTTCTGCTGCAAATGATCGGGCTGATCAGCTTTATCCGGGGGTTAAGTATTTTGCGTTCCGTAACCGACGGCAATACCCAGGTCACCAGCATGGCGGGGATCACACACGTGATCGCGGGCTCCATCGCATGGAATTTCGGCGCTTTCGTCCAAACCATCAGCAAGACGATCGGTTTTGATATTTTGTCTGGAGGTAGCGGGGTGATATAAGGATTAATGGCGACAGAAACTCAACAAGGAATTAATTTTATGATAGCATCCGACTCAACTTTAACCTCAGGAGAAACGACCATGGTACAAAAATTCAACCTTAAACAATTGCGCGGCATGGTAATGTCAGCTCTGGCGGTCGCCGGAACTTACGCAGTTGTAAGCATTCTGGGCGCGCACGATGCCCATGCCCAAAGCATCAGCAACCTCGGCGGCGTGATCAGCAACGTGGGGGGCAACATCCACCAGGCCGCCAACCTGGTTTACATGGCGGCCTACACCGGCGGCGTAACCGCCCTGATGATGGGAGCATTTAAATTAAAGGCTCACACGGAAAACCCAGGACAAACGCCGATGTCGCATGGTTTGGGCCGTATCGGCGCGGGCGCGGCGCTTTGCGCTTTGCCGTCAATTGCCAATACCGTGATGAACACCATGGGCCAGAGCAACTCGGCTTCGTTGTCAGGCGGCACCATCACCACCAGTAACATTATGGGTAACTAAGAGAAGTTTTGGCTAATCTATTCCCTTTAACGCTTTCTGTGAATCGGCGCGGCGGGTCCCCACCTGCCGGCGCCGATCCGGTTTTTCAGGCTGCCCGTAACCGCATTCTAGAGCGCGATCATTATGCCTGCCGTTATTGCGGTTTTTCCGCAAAAAAATATCAGGAAATTCAGTTTTTAAACGGAAACTACAAAGATCTCTCGGATGAGAATCTGGCCACCGCCTGTATCTTTTGCCATCAGTGCATGAACCTGGACCGTGCCGGCGCGATGAATTCAGGCACGCTGATTTTCGCGCCGGAAATCGACCCCGTCACGCTTAACCATCTCTCGCGCGCGATTTATGTTGCGCGCCGCACCCAAGGCCCCATGGCGGACAGCGCGCGCATGGCGATGAACGCCTTGCTGTCACGTAAAGATGAAGCCGTTGCGCGCCTGGGCACGGACAGTCCGCGGTTATTGGCGGCGGTGATGCGCGAATTGCTGGATCCGCCGACATATAAAAAGCGCGCGGAGGTTTTGGAAGGCATTCGCCTGATGCCGCTTGATAAACGCTTGATCAAGGAAGATGATTTTGAATTTGATCAGTTCCCGCAAATTCTGGCTTTCTGGCGTTCCACCAACGGCCCCTATGGCAAAACCCTGCCGCCGACGTGGCCCGCGATGCTGCAATCTGTGATGGAAAAAGCCGCTTGATGTGTTGATGAATAATTCCGCGCAGCATCATTCCTTTGACCGTTTGACCTGGGCGTTAATCTGGCTGGGCGTGGCGTCAAGTTTGATCCTGGAAGCCATGACGCAATTCAGTCTGTGGCAGCACACCCGTTATTTTGATCAGATTGATTACGATCCGGTTTTGCGGATTTTGCGCGTCATGCAGTTTCTGAATACCGGAAACTGGATGAACGATGTTTTCCCCGCGATTGATCCGCCTGCCGGGATGATCGTGCCTTGGACGCATCCACTGGATGTTGTTTTGGCGGCGGGCGGTTTGGTGTTGCATCACTGGATGCCGCTGCGTGACGCTCTGCTGATTTGGAGCATGGCGCTGTCGCCGCTGTTTTATTTTATTCTGATTGCTGTCATGGTCTGGGCGGCGCGGCCGGTTTTAAATAACGATTCTGAAAAACTGGTTTTGATCCTTTTTCTGTTTCTCAGCGTTTGGATACAGGATACGTTTTATCTTCTGCGCTGCGCGGATCACCATGCCTTAACCTTGATATTCGAAGCTGCGGCGCTGGGCGCCTTGCTGCGCGGGGATCACAAACCCCATTGGTACGCCTGGGCGGGAATTTTCAGCGCTATCGGCATGTGGAATGCGATTGAAGGTTTTGCGCTTTATGCCTTGATCGTGATTGGGCTGGGCATCGGCTGGCTGATGACGGGGGATCGCGGCATTTTACAGCGTTTGAAATATTTTTGCCTGGCTGCGGCGGGAATTATCTGCCTCGCCTGGCCGATTGAACATTTACCGGCTGGAAAACTATTTGTTGTTGAACATGACCGTCTTTCAATTGTGCATGTGGTCTGGCTGACGTTAACCGCCGCCTTTGTATTTATATTATCTTTTGGAGAAAAATTTTTATCACGGCGCGGCGCGCGGTTAATCGCGGCTGGCATAGGCGGTGCGATCATTCTAGCCGTTATGCAATATTATTTTCCCGGCTTTTATCACGGCCCGATGCAAGCGGTCGATCCCTGGCTGCAACAGCATTGGGCGCCCAGCATTACGGAAATACAGCCCTTGAAATGGTGGCAGGTTTGGCCATTTTTGCCATGGTATATTCTGGCTTATGCCGTTGTTTGTTATGAAGCCGATGCGCGGCCCATCAGCGGGCAAAATTATGCACGCGCGTTATGTTTGATTTTGCTGATCGGTTTTTCTTTTTTAACCGTTTTCGGCGTGCGCTGGATACGTAATTTTGATCTGTTATGCTGGCCTTTCGCGGCTTTGGGCCTGATACGCGGCGCGGCGTTTGCGGCGAATAATTTCATGTCCGCCAAACCGGCCTGGTGGCGTCCGCTGGCGCAGTTTTTGTTGTGCGGTGCAGTGCTTTACGCTTTTTCACAAGCGCATAACCTGATTGTTAAACCGCAAACGCCTCCCGCCACGGCATTGATGGATTGCAACACGGGCATTGCCCGGCTGTCCCAATTCAGCAACTGGGATCGATGGCTGGGGCCGTATCCCGTGACGGTTATGACCACGCCGGATGCCGGATTGAGCATTGTGTTCTGGACCGGAAATAATGTTTTGACGGCGAATTACCACCGAGATCTGGACGGATTTTTGCGCCAGAACGCCATTCAAACCGCGCCCGATAGCGCCGCCGCGCTGGCCGCCATCCGGCGGGCGAATGTTAATGCCATGATCCTATGCCAGCCCTATCCGCAATGGCTGGATGCGCGGCACCTGCCATCCTGGCTGAGCCGCGTGGAGTGGCCGGAAAGCAATGAGAAACTGAGCCTGACGCCGCGGAACGAGCGCCCGTTGATTTTGCGCGTGAAGTAAAAAACAATCATAAATAGAAAAAAAGAAGCAGAACACTACCCATCAATTATCTGGACAAAATGGATTGAATCTATATCCTGTAAGTCCATGAAGACTCAGCAACTAGATGTTGCATCCTCGCCCCGCCTTCCGGCCTATGTAATTTTATTTCTTGAATTCGCGCCTGCGATTCCTTTAAAATCTGGCAACTATTTTCTGAGGCATTTATGAAGTCCGATAACGGCCGCGAAATTGAATTCAAAACAGGCCACTTTCCCTGCAGCAATACCTTCTTCTTTTTCACGCCTTTTCTGCCGTATGTTATCGAGTGGCATTTCCAAAACAAAAATGTCGAACAAATTGAACTGCACTATCCCATGCCCGGCGGTTATCTGGGACGGCGGCGCTTTCACCAGGATGAAAACATTTACTATGACGGGGTTAAAGGCGATAATCTTTCAAAGGAACCAGGCTTTTTTGACCGCCATGAAAAAGAGCCCATTTTGAAATTTGACGATGAAGTACGCAGCAAGATATTCCGCGATTTTTTTCCGGCGGCGATAAAAGTCTTCAAGGATTTTGTCGAAGGCCCGCTATATGAGACCGGACAGCAAAAAAATAATTTACCGCCTGATGAACGTGATCGCCTGAAAATTCTAATCAAGCGCGTGAATAGATTATACCGGGTGATTGAATGGCGGGATGCTTCCGCAAACGAAGAGCAAAATGCGGAAAAGGAAATCAGCTTTCAGCGCCTTGAAGATTTTAATCGTTTTTTCAAAGACATCCTGTTCCATATCACTGAGCCGAATTTTCTGATGAATGATGACGGGCTGGTCATGCAGAAGGGTAAACCGGTGGATAATCCACGATGGAAGGATCTTAAAAACGGTAAATTTGCAATTGATATTTTAAACAATCAGGAACCCAAAATCGTTCAGGATTTAGTTAAAAGCCTGATGACTGATTTTCGTTTTGCTTTGATGGAAGTGATCCCCTTTACCGTCATGCCGGACATGCTGCCTCAAAATAAAGCAGGGGAAATCCTGGCGCAAATTCCGGGCGGGCGGTTATCGTCCGGCGCCAAGACGCGCGTGCACCGCACTTTCCGCGCCATTGATACACAACCCTTTTCGCCTGAAAATGAGGCCGGGATTGGTGAAATCGCGCATGACCTGGGACAGGCGATTGCCGAGGATAAAGCAACCGGCACGGTGATTAAAAAATTGATCAGCGAATGCGAAGGTGAAGCTGGGGACCACGGCACGGTTAAAAACATGGAAGCGGCCCTGCACCGCCATCTGGACGCGCATGGCATAGGCCACTGGCCGTCACAGTCCAAAAGCAATGCCGCGCGCTTTACAATGCAAATGCTTGCCAAGGTTTTATCAGGAACAGCAACGCTGCTGAACGTTTCAGATGCAAATGAAGTTGTGCTTCGTCCGGCGGCGCAACAGGCGCTGGCTCTAACAGCCTAAAGCTGATTTTATCCGACCAATTCCAAATGCTGGCTGGCGGGATTTTCCATGAACCACAGTGTGTAAAGTTCGCGCGCCTGATCCGGCGTTAAAATCTCTTCGCGGTTGCTGTCCATAAACATCGTGCCTTGGCCGGGAACATCGACGGCCAGCATCAGATGCCATTCGCCGGTTTCCTTAACATTTGCCACGGTCAGGCGCATGGCGCTGCGCGGCACGCCGGCGGCGATCATTTTGGCCAGCTTGGTCACGGCGTAATCGTGGCAATTGCCCTCGCCGCCGCTGGCCTCAATATGCCAGATTTCAACGCCGGGCGGGTCGTCTTGATAGTTGATGGCATGGTTGACTTCGGTATTGATCGCCTGGGCGGAGGCCAGGTTGATCATGCCATTGCCGTTATCAGCAAATAATTCCGGATGGGCATATTTGAAATCCCGGTAAGCCACCAGATCCGCAATGGCGCGGCCGGTGGTGTGAACGCTTTGGCTGGCAAGTTGTTCAGGGGCCAGCTGGCCCATAACCTGGCTGGGAGAGAGGCCGATAAAGGCGCTGCCGCCTGCGATCGTATAATTCGTGCCGAATTGCACGGTTTGGCTGTTATTATCCGGGATCACATGGCTATCGATGTCTGCCGTCAGGCTGGCCACGGTCTGGTTATGACCAGCGCAGGCAGATAACAGGACGCAAAAAGCCATCGCACAAAATGTACGCATAAATCCTCCCAAGATGTCACAAAAATGCAAAAATGATGCCAAGTGGCGGGCCGGCCCCGAAAAAAACCGTAAAATCAGCCGTATAAGCGGGCGGCCTGCTGCATTTCCACGCTGGCGCGGATGATGTGCATGGCAACGTTACGCGCGGAAACGGCATTCTCCAGCCGGCGGCCCAGTGCCCCATCTTCGGCGGCTTCCAGCGCTGTTTCCAGCGCAACCAGGCTCGTCTGGCGCGACAGGCGTTCCAGGCGCATAATAATGTCCAGATTGCCGCTTGGATTAGCCGCGGCAGGCATATTTGGCATAGTCATTGCATTCCCCATTCTTCTTTTTTGCGGCATTCAGCCACCTTTACAGATTACAAGAAGGGAATTGCGGCATCGTAAACGATGGCGGTAAGTTATCGCGTGTTTGTCTTAAATTTTAGGGAATTGGGATTTTAGGAGTTATAGGAAATAGGAGTTATAGGAATTTGATTTTCCTATAACTCCTAGTTCCTATTTCCTAGTTCCTCAATAATTTCCCACTGCCCCGCCGTAATCGGCATCA
>JABDAM010000029.1:0-6579 GCA_013289145.1 Alphaproteobacteria bacterium
AACAAAAAACGGCTGAACCGATTGATTTCCGCGCCGCGCGCGCGGCGAATTTGGCTGCCTTGCGCGCGGATGGCGTTGATCCTTTCGCGCCTAATTCATTCGGCGTAACAGCCAAAGCGGCTGAATTGCAAACCAAATACGGCAGCCTGGAAAACGGGCAGGTGACGGAGGATCACGTCGCCGTTGCTGGACGTATTACCTCATACCGCAATTCGGGCATGTTTATTGATCTGCTGGATGACAGCGGGAAGATTCAAATTTTCTCGCATAAGGATTCTGTGCCTGCGGAAACGCTGGCGCGTCTGGCCGCGCTGGATCTGGGGGATTGGATTGGCGTGCGCGGCATCGTGCGCCGTACGCCGCGCGGCGAATTAACGGTGAACCTCGCGGAACTCACCGTGCTCGGCAAAGCCATGACGCCGCCGCCGGAAAAATTTCACGGCTTGTCGGATGTGGATACGCGCTACCGCCACCGCGAATACGATCTGGTCGGCAATGAAGAGTCGCGCAAAGCTTTGCGCGCGCGGTTCGCGGTTCTCCGCGCGTTGCGCAATTTCATGGACAGCCGCGGATTTCTGGAAGTTGAAACGCCGATGCTCCATGTCATCCCTGGCGGCGCGAACGCGAAGCCCTTTATCACGCATCACAATGCGCTGGATATGGATTTGTATCTGCGCATCGCGCCGGAATTGCATTTGAAACGCTTGATCATCGGCGGTTTGGCGGACCGGGTTTATGAAATCAACCGCTGTTTCCGCAACGAAGGCATTTCAACGCGCCACAATCCCGAATTCACGACGCTGGAAAGTTATGAAGCCTTTACCGATTACAACGGCGTGATGAAATTGGCGGAGGAGGCGATTGAGGCTGCCGCGCTTGCTGTTTTCAGCAAAACGGATTTTCATTTCCGCGGCCATGATGTGTCGGTTAAAACGCCTTTCCGGCGCGCGCGCATGACGGATCTGGTGCGCGAAGCAACGGGCATTGATTTCCTGAAACTGCCGGACGTCGCGGATGCCAAAGCCGCCGCGCAAAAACTCGGGATCGATGTGCATGCTTGTCATAATTGGGGCCAAGTGGTTGAGGCCGCCTTTGCGGAAAAGGTTGAGGATACATTAATTCAACCGACGCATGTAACGGACCTGCCCAAGGATATTTCGCCGCTGGCGCAAGGGCACCGGACAGAACCGCTGCTGACGGAACGGTTTGAAACTTTCATTGCGGGCTGGGAATTTTGCAACGGCTTTTCGGAACTATCCGATCCCGCCGAACAGCGCGCGCGTTTCGAAGCGCAAACCGCCCAACGCGAAGCCGGCGATGAAGAAGCGCAATACCTGGATGAAGATTTCATTCATGCGCTGGAACTCGGGCTGCCTGCCACGGGCGGCCTGGGCATTGGTATTGACCGTCTCGCCATGCTCCTGACCGGCGTTGACACGATCCGCGAAGTGATCGCCTTCCCGACCATGCGGCCGAAATAACGCCCGATTACTGCGTATCGCCCCAAATATCGAGGGCGCGCAGGCTCAACCACATAATGCTCAGGAAAAGGCATAGAAAAATCATAGATGTCATCGCAAACCCCCGTTTCGGGTTTACAATGCAATAACCGTGCCAGATATGACGGATTAATTACTGGCTGACCCAGACGACCTTTGCGATCCAGGTGATGTCCTTCATGCCGAATGAACGCTCGCCATGTGTGGGGTTCAAAGACCGCACATCCAGGCGTGAAGCGGTTTTTTTCACGACTTCCTTGGCCATGACTTCACCAGCCTCGGTTTTGAACACAATGCGGTCGCCTTTGCGCACTTCTTCTTTGGGCGAAATGATCAAGATATCCTTGGCGCGGTAAACCGGTTCCATTGAATTGCCGGACACCTGTAATGCATAGGCATGCGGATCGGCCAAAGATGGAATTTGAATTTGGTCCCAGCCGTGGCCGACGGGGAAACCGCTGTCATCGAAATAACCTTTATCGCCTGCCTCGGCGAAACCCAGCAGGGGAACGCTCCGCCGCCCGCCTTTGCCTGCCTTGGCAAGTTCGGATGGTGATGACGGCGCCAGATCTCCGCGTTCTACCAATGCGACGAAATTGGAAAAACCGGTATTCGTCGCGGCTAGAATTTTGGAAATCGATTCCGTCGTCGGCCAGCGCAGCTTTCCGCCCGGCGCTGTGCGTTTGCTGGGGTTGAATGAAGTCGGGTCCAGGCCCGCGCGCTTCGCCAGGCCGGATGCGGACAGGCCATGCGCAGTTGCAAGACGGTCAATCGCCGTCCAAATATCCATGTGTTCGATCATAGTAGGATTATTTTCGCAGTTTTTGCCGATTCTGTCCAGGGGGGTGGCGTATTTTTGGCAAGAGGGCGAAAAATGAGAAATCTTTTGATTTTACAGCCGCCCGTATGCTAGTTTTACCGCATTCTTTCATTTCCCCCGTTATTCACTAGGAGATTTTAATGTCAGATGCAGCGCAAGAGCCAAATGCGGCGGCTCAATTACAGGCTTTTTTAAGCAGTTACCCAACCGCCAGCGAGGCGGCGGTCACTTTGACCGGCCCCCAATATCCCGCTGAAAATTGGACCTTTGACCGTTTCGCGCGGCTGGATGATGAGGTTTTTGTCATGGATGCTCATTATGTCGGCGAATATGATTTGGGAGCGCCCCATGAGGTTCAGGTCCGCGCATCGCATTCCAGCGCCGATGGCCGTGAATCAATTGAAGTCATTGTGAACGGCCTATCGATGATCTGGGAAAAATATACCGCCGACCCGGCAAACGGAGATACGGTTGCAAGGAATTTTACACAGGCCTTTGAACCGCTTTACTGCCAATTTAAATTACATGAACAATTCAAAAACTATCCCTTTGTGAAAAAAGCCTATGATGAGCAATGTGGTATTGCCAGGTTTTTGGGCGGTGAAATGCCGGTGGAATATAGTGAAGTTCTTTCCAGACAAATCGATACGGCCGAGGCTTTGCTCGACGGCGGTCATGAGGAAAAAGAAGCTGTCGTGGTTGGCTGTATTTTAATAACAGCCTCTCCTTTTACATTCGACGATGTCCGTCGTTTTGAAACGGAATATCCCCCGCAAGTGAAAGAGATCGTCAGTCTCCTGTTGGCAGGAAATCCAGATGCTTTTAAAGATGAAGCCATTCTGCAACAGATCATGGGTATTGTTGCCGTTGCTGACAACGCGGATGTCATTAAAGATTTTGAAAATGATACACCGCCGCCAGCGGAATTTTGGAGAGCAGAAGATATCGCAGCTCTCGAAACACAAGTTTCTGAGGGGTTCTTGATTTTGAAAACCGTTTCTCCGCGTCTTTATGGCGCGCTTTCAGATAGCGTAAAAGCGGTTGTCTCGGCTGTTAAGGGTTATCTGGCAAGATCGGCAGGGCACACACCTCCCGCCGCGCCGGATGCCGGTGCGCCAACTCCGGGCGGCATGTAAGCGCCAAAAAACGCCGTTTAACTTCAAACACTGATAATTTCACGCCCCCGTATGCCGTCCGGGCATGCGGGCAGGGCGCGGCCGCCAAAAATATTTGTTAGGAAAAAATACACATTTTGATTGACAGGAGAAAATTCCTGTGAGAGTATGGGAATATATTCAACCCGGAGTCTATCTGCCATGCTTGTCATCACCTCACGTAATGCCAACCTGCATCAATCCACCCGCCCTCTGGCGCCGCCCGTGCCCACCGGCATACCGTTCAATACGGTCGAAGAGGCCTGGTATTAGTACATCATGGCCGTCACCTGGGCCGCGCAAATGCTGGCGCTCGCCTATACCATCATCGCCGACCCGGCACGCAGCGGCGAAGTCATCAACTCCATGTCGTCACTTTCCACCATCTGGTCTGTTGGCCTGGCGGTTTTGGGCGTCTACGTTTATAAACGCAGCGAAGAAAAAGGGGCGAAAAAGCCTGGAATCCTCAATAAATTCAACACCGGCGCGCCATGAAAGTAAAAAAGAATTTGCAGGACAAATTCCGGGTCTGCTAGTCTATAGGCCTATATAACCGCTATAATTGAGGAAAATATAATGGCGCAACAACCTAAACTAACCCCGCAAGAGCAAAGCGAAAAAATCACCGCATGGCTTGCTTCGGCGCAAGGTGTCCTGGAAGAAGGATTGCAGGGCATTCACGTTTTTGATGCCGGTCTGGGCCAGATGACGTTTGCCACGATCGCGCATGGCAGACTTGAAAGAATTTTAAAAACTGCGCAGCAATGGAACGTTGATCTGACAGACGATCAGAAAAGCCAGGTAAAAGATCTGGTGGCGTGCTTGCTGAAGGCCTATCCTGTGGAAGAAGGCAGTCATCATCAAGATTATGAAGATCTTCAGTTCAATAGCGCGATCGGCATGATTAAAATGCTGCCTTATGCGGATAAATATGGCGTGACTGACCTTGAGAATCTTGAAGAGATTCAAACCGATTTTTTGGATATGAGATATCCCGTTCACACGATAGAGCGCGAGGCGGAATATCTGAGCCAGCTCTCCAGCGTATTGCAAACCGTCCAATCCCAGGAGGCGCGATGCCTTGCGGCGGTGTGGATCGGGCGGATTGCGCGTGAAGGAAAAACGAATTTGACGGATACAAAGTCTCACTATTACAACCCGGACGCCTGCACGGACGCTGCCGCCGCGCGGCGGGATGCCGCGTTTCAGGTTTCGCGGGCTATCCAGAAAAATCTCGGCCACACGCTGACAGGTTTGGAGCCGCTGATCCAGACAATGGCTTCGCCTATTCACAGCCAGCCGAAACAGAACTTCGGCACGGATTATACATCTTTTGGAACGTAAAACAGGCCAAAGCGGTTTGATGAAAATAAAAGGCGGGAATTGAATTTCCCGCCTTTTATTCTTAGTTTCTTATTTCTAGGAATGACAATGTTTTGCGTGCACTCGCACTCGCCATTCAATTTGTTCAAAAAACCTGCCGGAGGAAACATGTGGCAAGCCATCATCAACTTGATCAATCAGCTCGCTGCGTTTTTCGCGCAGCTCACCAATATCGCGCGCCGGCAATCCGACGGCTCAAACGACACGCCGAATATTTATAAGTAACTGTCATCCCGGGCGAAGCGCGTAGCGCTGAGACCCGGGATCCCCTGACGGATAATAGCTTTCTACTTTTAGGAGATCCCGGATAGCAGCTACGCTAAGTGCTGCGCACTAAGCTTCGCTAGCTTCCGGGATGACATTTAGCTTACGCCGCCTTCTTATCCCGGCTCGCGCTCGCCGCCAGTTTATTCACGTGGCCGATTGCGATCTGGTTCAATTTCTGGTCCGCCGCTTTTTCTTCGTTCAGCGTTTGCTCCAGCAGTTGCGCGTGTTTGGTTTCGCCCAGAATTTTCGCCATCGCCACCAGCGTGCCATAGCTGCCGATTTCGTAATGCTCAACCTTTTGCCCCGCAGCGATCAGGCCCGCGTCGCGCACTTCTTCCACTTTGGCGTGGTCGATGACTTTTTTGCCTTCTTTCACCAGGCCTTTCATCGCATCGCATGTCTCGCCGCTGGAGGACATGTTCAGCATCGTGAAAATCTGTTCCAGACGATCCAATTGGCCTTGGGTTTCGGCCAGGTGATTTTGAAACGCCTGTTTCAATTCCGGCGTTTCGGCGGCCTCCGCCATTTTCGGCAGCGCCTCAATCATTTGTTTTTCGCCGCTGACCATGTCGCGCAGCAGGTCAGCATATAGGTCTTTCAGTGTTTTGATGTCCATCGGTGTCTCCGTTTCAGTTGAAGCGCCATGGTAAAGCAGCTTGCATAAAAACGCCGTCGGAAAGCAAAGGAGAAAAATAAAAATATAATGAACCGTCATCCCGGCTAAGTCGTGCAGCGGTGCAGGACCGGAATGACAGACTGGAGCGCTTACGCCCGCAGTTCCGCCGCGGCTTGTTGAGATTTTCTCGCCAATGCGGCGGTTAATTTCAACCATGCTGCCTCGGGATTTTTCTTTATTTCTTTCAAACGCAGATTGAGGGATTGCGCCAGTGATGTATCTTCACCTGCTAGGGCAGGGGATTCAGCATGCTGTGCCAATATGTTTTTAACTTTCCTTAATGCCTCAATCTTTTTGGTTTGGGTTGTAACGGTATCGGTTGAATCATTATATTCGAAAATTTCCTGCCTAATTTGTGACGTCTGATCATCGAAATCTGGAATAGACTTTCTCAGCAAAGAAAAGTCATTGCGATGATCTTGATAACTAACGCCTGCATAATATCGGGTTGAATTAATCTCAACGAAGAAAGTATTCGAACTGTCATCTTTTCTGCTATTTGCAGGCTCTTGCGCTCGCCGGGCGGAAATTTCGCAAGCGTCAAGAGCTTTTTGCCAAACTAAGGACCGGTATTGTCCATATCTATCTTCCTTATACGTATCTTCTTCTCTTTCAAATATTCTTGAAATATTCTCTGCCCTACGGAAATAATCGGTGTTGCTGGAAAGGGTCTCTTCCGCCGCGGATTTTTTTTGGTTGGCCAAGGCGATCAATTCCTCAACGCTATCCGCGGAGGCGAAAGGAGTTGTCAAATCTTTTAATATCCCCAAAGCCTCATCG
>JABDAM010000029.1:6589-8236 GCA_013289145.1 Alphaproteobacteria bacterium
CGTCGAAAATGCCAGTATGCGAAAAAGTTTAAGAGCATCCATTCTTTAATTCTATCAGAACAATCACGAAAATGCCAAAAATTTAAATACTTGCAGACAAGAAAACCCGGCCGGAACGGGGTTTTCTTCAGTTATAATAATAACTTACGCCGCTGGCTGGTCTTGCTGGCCGCGGTCGTGGGACGGGCTGGAGGGGGGAAGAAATCGGTTGCTTTATGCTACCCATTTCTTGTACTTTTAGCCGCGATATTCAAAATCCAGGAGGAAAAACAAATGTCTGCAATAGTTTTAGAGATATCAAGACCCGATGGGTTTTTAGAACTGCCCCCCAGAGTAGTCAAAGAAATGCAAAACGAGGCTGTTTACCGTGCAGTCGCGGAGTATTTTATTTCAATAGCCGCAACCGCTGAGAATCTGAAAGAACTTCTTTTGAAAAATGATGGCGGTCATAAAGACGCTATGGCTGAAATGTATAAAGAACATCGCGATGATTTTAATCCTCGCCAAAAAGAATTATTGGCGATTTTATCTGAAGATATGATTAACGCCTTATTGCGCCGGTTTGAATACAGACTGAATGATGTTTCTCCAGAGCGCAAAACGCCATACGAAACACAGCCGGTCATCAATTCAATCATCAAGAAATTTGATTTGGCGATTCCCAATCATCAACACCAACAATTAAAAGCCCTGGGCAAGCAACATAAGATTCAAGATGCTTTGAGCCACGCCGAAAGAGCGCTTGAGCAGCAGCACCCTGATTATGCCATGGGGATGTTGGAATATGCTTTATGCGTTGCCAAAGATTGCCTTTTGCCAAACATAACCAATCATCCACAGCGAAAAATGAATGACGATGACGGCGTTAAATTGGCTGGTATGCTGACGGAAATTCTTCCTTATGCGCCGGAAGGGCGATCGCTCAAATCCATTGCGCGCATGTTTGCCGTGCTGGGGGATGCGGATAAGAATTTGTTGGAAAGCCGCCTGTTGGACGGGACGCCGGATGATCATTCCCGCCGCATCACCTTCCGCTTTTCAGCCGGAATGACATCCGCCTTTTTGCAGAATGCAATAAGCCTGCCGCGGGACGGAAGATCGCAAGGTATCCGCATGGCGCGCGATTATATGCAAAAAACTCTGTAGTCCGGATAAAGGAACCTAGAAAAACGGCCCCGAAATGGGGCCGTTTTATTTTATCATTTATTTGGTCATTTACGCCGCCGGCTGATCCTGCTGGCCGCGGTCGCGCGGCGCCTGATTTCCGCCCAGGTCCTCGCCCGTTGCCTGATCCACCTGTTTCATCGACAGTTTGATCTTGCCGCGGTCGTCAAAGCCCAGGACTTTCACCTTCACTGCCTGGCCTTCGGATACGATATCCTGCACCTTATTCACGCGTTGCGGCGCGAGTTCAGAGATATGCACCAGGCCGTCTTTCGCGCCCATGAAGTTCACGAATGCGCCGAATTCCATGATCTTTACAACCTTGCCGGTGTAAATTTTTCCGGCTTCGGGTTCGGCGGCGATGTTGTTGATCATCTCAATCGCTTTTTGCGCGGACTCGGCGCTGATGGATGCGGGTGTGCCGATGGCGCGTCCGGTTGCGGGTATCGCGATGGGTTTGATTAAGGAAGGCAACGATTACGC
>JABDAM010000029.1:8246-14775 GCA_013289145.1 Alphaproteobacteria bacterium
GGTGGCGGCGACGCGGATGGTGCCGTCGTCCTCGATATCCACTTTCGCGCCGGACACTTCGCAGATTTCGCGGATGACTTTGCCGCCCGTGCCGATGACTTCGCGGATTTTATCCTTGTTGATTTTCATCGTCGTGATTTTCGGCGCATTGCCGGAAACCTCGCCGCGCGCGTTCGACAGACCTTTCGCCATTTCGCCCAGGATGTGCAAACGGCCGTCTTTCGCCTGGCCCAATGCGATTTGCATGATCTCTTCGTTGACCGAAGTGATTTTCAAATCCATTTGCAGCGCGGTGATGCCTTGCTCGGTGCCGGCGACTTTAAAATCCATGTCGCCCAGGTGATCTTCATCGCCCAGGATGTCGGACAGGACGGCGTAATCGTTGCCTTCCTTAATCAAACCCATCGCGATACCCGCAACCGGACGCGCCATCGGCACACCCGCATCCATCAGCGCCAATGACGTTCCGCACACCGTCGCCATCGAAGACGAACCATTGGATTCCGTAATTTCCGAAACCACGCGCAGCGTGTATGGGAAATCCGTTTTGGACGGCAACAACGGATGGATCGCGCGCCATGCCAATTTACCGTGACCGATTTCGCGGCGGCCAGGGCCGGACATGCGGCCGGTTTCGCCGACGGAGTAGGGAGGGAAATTATAGTGCAGCATAAAGTGTTCTTTGCGGTCGCCCGTCAATTCATCCATCATCTGCTCGTCTTGCGCGGTGCCGAGGGTGGCAACGACCAGGCCTTGCGTTTCGCCGCGCGTAAACAATGCGGAACCATGCGTGCGCGGGAGCAAGCCAACTTCGGCAACAATCGGACGAATGGTTTTGCCATCGCGGCCGTCGATGCGTTTTTTGGTTTGCAGGATATTGCGGCGAACAACGTTGTATTCGATGTCGCCGAGTGCCGTTGCGATTTGTTTGTCGGTGAATGCACCGCCGGCCAAAGCCGCTTGCGCTTCCTTCTTCACTTCGCGCACGGCGTTTTGGCGTTCGGTTTTCGCGACAATGGCATAGGCCTTCGCGAATTTATCCGCGTATCCGCTTTCCAATGTTTTCATCAGGCCGTCTTTGTCATAACCCAATGCCGGAACGTCCCACGGATCTTTCGCCGCTTGTTCCGCCAGTTTGATGATGCCGTCAATGACGGGTTGGAATTCGCGCCAGCCGAACATGACCGCGCCGAGCATTTGTTCTTCGGACAATTCCTGCGCTTCGGATTCCACCATCAAAACGCCTTCCTGCGTTCCGGCAACGACCAAATCCAATGTGGAAGTTTCCAATTGCGTTGTGGTCGGGTTCAAAACGTATTCACCGTTAATCATGCCCACGCGCGCTGCACCGATCGGGCCCATGAAGGGTACGCCGGACAGGCACAGGGCCGCGCTCGCGCCGATCAGTGCCGCGATATCTGGATCGTTTTGCATGTCGTGCGACAGGACGGTCGCGACGATTTGCACTTCGTTATAAAAACCTTCGGGAAAGAGCGGGCGGATCGGGCGGTCGATGAGGCGCGATGTCAGCGTTTCTTTTTCCGTCGGTTTGCCTTCGCGGCGGAAGAAACCGCCGGGGATTTTACCGGCTGCGAAGAATTTTTCCTGGTAGTGAACCGTGAGTGGGAAAAAGTCTTGCCCTTCCTTGGCATCCTTCATCGCCACCGCGGCGACGAGGACGACGGTGTCGCCGTAAGTGACCATAACGCTGCCGCCGGCCTGGCGCGCAACTTTACCCGTTTCCAGGCGCAGGGGGCGTCCACCCCAAGTGAGATCGACGCGAGAGATATTGAACATGTGTAACTCCTGTTTGTGTAAGGTTGTTTAGTTGCTTAGGGAGAAGGATAAAGCTGCTCGCCGCTTGGCGTACAGACCCGAACGATGTGATGATGCTTGAAGGGATTATGATCCGCTGGCGTTTCAAGCAGTCTTTGCAAGGATTGTTTTACCGTCCAACCGGGGCTGAAATGGTGAGGCGGAATAGTCGTTATTTCCTTACCATCTGGTATTTTAATTCTTGCAGGTCCAATTGGTTTACCCGATGCTCGGTCATTCAGCTGAACAGGCGTGCTGTTTTTGCCTTCCGGCACATGCACGACCATGCTCACCATCAATCGATGACCGATAATTCGTTTGCCATTGTTGTCTTTTTTGACAACAGGTAATCTGGCAGCGAAACGGTTAAACAAACTCATCTGAACTCCTTCTATTCAGGAGCCGCGCGATCCTGCTTCGCTCGCAAGCGAGCTTCGCAGGACAAGCCGATTACTTACGAATACCCAGCTTCTCAATCAACGCCTTATAAGCATCCGTATTCTTCTTGGCGAAATAGTCCAAGAGTTTCCGGCGCTCGCTCACCATCCGCAGCAAGCCGCGGCGGCTGTGCACATCCTTGGCGTGAACCTTCATGTGCTCGGTGAGTGACGTGATGTTTTCTGTCAGCAAGGCAATCTGCACTTCGGTTGAGCCGGTGTCGGTTGCGGTCTTGCCGTATTCTTTAATCAGCGCTTGTTTGCGCGCAGCTGTGATCGACATCGTGTGTTCTCCTGTTGGAGGTTGATGACCGGTACAGCCAAAGTTTTTATCTGTTTCATCCCGAAGGCCGCTTTAAAATCCAACGTGTCAGATGTTAAAGTGGCTGCCGCGATGAATAACACAAAAAACTCATTGGTTGAGCCGCCGCAATGCACCCGATCCAACCAACGCGCCAAGATGTCGTCCAGCAAGCGGCGGATGGGCATAACCCACTGCGTGGGCGGTTTATAGGGAAAAATGGAGCGAAAGTCCAGCAAAATATTCGGGTGGTTTTAAGGTTTACAAAGGTTCCGGGCCGGCTGGATCCGGGGGCAGGTTGCGTTTCAAATTTTCCGCAGTTTCCTGTTTGGCTCCTGCAATATCAATTTGCCGCAATGCTTTTTGCAAACACCGATATGTGATGAAACATAAGCCGAAATCCGTGCCCAAACATACTGCGCGAACCGCCACCGTGTCCCGGTGCGCGATGAACGCCGCGGCCAGAATACCGGCACAGGCAACGGCGCCGGCCACGGGAAGATAGGATTTTTTTAACGATAGCAGCGCCGCGCGGCTTGCTTCTTTGGCTTGGCGCTCGCTCCATTCCAATGTTTCGCGGCGGTCGTATTTGTCGGGATGCATGGGCGCTATGGTACAACAACTCTTTGATTGCTTGGACGTTGTTGGTTGATATGATTAACCTTCTCATTTATCGGTTCCAGGTTAGTTTGGTAAATGCCCGATCTGCCGTATGTTCCCAATGCGGAATGCGCCCCTAATCCCATAATTGCGCTCGTTAAAATAGTGAAGGCGAGGGGCACAGGTTTCGCGCTCAGGAGCTCGGGCAGTGCAATGAATGCGACGGCCGCCACAACCAGCGCGGGTTTCGTCGTTTCGAATGTCTGCATGTAATTCCGCATATATTCCAACTCTGTCTTGCAATCGCCCAGTTCGGATATTTCGCTGGCATTGGTGCCGGTCGCCTGCAAAGCGGCAATGGTTTTGTCGGTTTTATCAAAGGCATCATTCAGGGCATGATAAACCGTTTTCCCAAACAGCAGTCCCGCAATGCCCGCAGGGCCTGATTTGGATGCTTCTCTGGCAGTTGCTTTTAAAAAAAGGATCCATAGTTTATGCTTTCGATTAAATAGACGTTGCGGACGCACGGATGTTAAGGGGTTCGCGAGGGTTGTATCACTCTGAGTGGTTGCAACTTAGCCAGCCTCACGTTCAATTTTGACCGGGCCAATCTTGTTTTCGCGAGCGCCAGTCTTTCTTGCATAATATCACGGAACACATGGGAAGCTTCTTTTGAGACGGTTATTGCCGAGCCAAGTGCGTTCATCTTGTTTATAAGGCAAACTCCTGTTGCATAGACAAAACTAACCGTAACCAGTTGGGGCAGCGGAAGAATCTCGAGTGAAGGATTTTGCATATTTACCGCCGCGCCTGTCGCACCGGAAACCGCCGCAGCGGCGATATTGAATATCATGTAATTGTGGGCGCGTTGCGCCTTTTGAAGATGCGGTTCAATCTGATCGAAACGCTGCACATCAAAGCGCCGGTTAAATTCCGCCTGGTCTGGTTCATCCATCTGGCGGATGGCGGCGCTCATCATTTTTTGCATGTTCCTAACCATGACGAAGCCTTTTTTGCCTAGGCCTATCTGAAGCAGAAGGAAGATGAACCACGTTATAAAAGGTAGAGGGGCTGAAGGCGCGTCTTCAAAAGGATTGCGAACAGCGTCGCTTTCGGAAGCGCTTAATTCGGCCATGTAATATTCTCCTAATGCGATGTTAAATTTTTTGTGAAACTACCGCAAAGACGGTGAAAGTCAAGGAAAATCTATATAGGTACCGCCCGGCAGGCGGCGGAATGGCTGGGTTTAGGGGGTCAATGGGATATAACCATTGCGGTCCGGTTGTGATTGGGGGGCGTAGTTATCCGGCTGTGCGGTAATGGAGACGGAATGGGTCGTGGATGGCGGGCGGTTGACGATCAGTTTGACGATGGCGGCCTTTAAAATTTCATTTTTCTTTTCTTCATGCTGCGCTTCGAAACGTTGTTCTATATAATTCAAAACGCCTATGCAAGCAACGTTCACCGCTATCGTGATGAACGCCAAAGGCGTGAATCCTTCTATGGTGAGTGGAGTTTTGCCAATCTGTTCGGCCACGTCATTATATGCGATCGGCACCGCGAGCATCCCCGCACTTCCCACAATACAGCCAAGGGTGGAAACCACCCCGTACTTTCTGCGGCGAATGATGATTTCCTTTTCTATCTCATTCACTTTTTTCAAATCGTCGCGGACGGAATCCATGGCCAGGATTTGATCCTGGGAAAGGGCGGAGCCCGTCATGCGTTCAATATTAGCCTGTAATTCTTCGCAGGAAATTTCGCCGAATTTGGATTTTTGTTTTGCCGGTTTAGGCCAAAGAGGCATGGTCTATCCTTCTCATTTTTATCAGACAAAATTTCTGACTGGCCAAAGGCTTCGTCATTATCGAGGATCAAAATAACCGCACCGGGTGGGTGGGAGTCAAGGAAAATTTTGTGTGGGAAGTTTGCGCGGCGGGGATTTAAACAGGTCTTAGCTGTTCGGTGGTTGCCGGTTTGCCGCTTGTCAGTTGTTCTTTTATTTCGGCAAGGCGTTGCTCCATGGCGTTATGATAATTCATCCGTGCATCGACAGCAACGCCCAGCTTTCCCTTGTAAACGGAATAAGATTTTTCGGATGCTGGCCGCCATTTTTTATCCTTGAAATAAGACAGCACTGCAATAGCGGCTACGCCGCTGTAAGCCATTATGGGATTATGAGTGAATGCGCCGAGCAATGTAATCGCCATGCCGGCATAGATCCCGGCCAGTCCTTTTCTATATTTGTCCTTTGCCACAAGGTATGTTTCCGCGGCCTTCGTCAAATTTTCCATGCTGAAATTAAGGGTTTCCTCGCGCCGTTTTATAAGGTCTTGTTCCATAGGTTTATATATCTCCTGGAACTATTATATCATGGGGGGATGAAAGTATTAATGAAAAATTCCAGCGGCTTACTGCGGCGGTTCAGGGCGTGAATTGCCGGATGCTGTCAATTTCAGAATCTGGGAGCTGGCAGTTTTAAAAGAATCTTCAATGATTTTCTCTTTTGTTTCTAGCACATCTAATGCCACGTTAACTTTTTTTCTCTGTGACGCGCTTAAGGGCAAGAAAACCGCAAGACCGATCAGGCCGGGCAAGAACAGCCGATTATCTCCTCGAACAGCGCCAATCGTCATGGCTGCTCCGGCAATAGCGAAACCAAGGGTAAGCATGCAAAACTTTATGGTTTCTTGGTTGCAATTGTTGCTTGCTGTCATGTATTGGTCGCTGGCGAAGGCGACCGTGTTAAGGCTTTCCTCAAGACGGCGCAGGGATTTTTTAAGTTCATCCGGTTCCATGATAAGCCCCAATTATATTTTTAAATGACAAAATTCCGGCGCGGCCAAAGGCGGCGGTCGTCTTTTATTATGCCGATGCCAAAGGCTTTGCCGTTATCAAGGATCAGCATAGTTGATCCAGGGGGGCAGGAGTCAAGAAAAGAATTACTTTCATCCCCTGCAATCGGCTGACCGTTCGAAAGTTTTTTCAGGTCGTCCGGCGCGGGTGAGATGTACGGCATTTCGGGCAGCATTTGGGGAATGGATAAAACTTTTTGCGCGGCGGTTTCAGGGGATAAATTCAGCAAGTCATCCAGCGCCATACAATCCGCCAGCCGGAACGCGCCCGCCCTTGTGCGGCGCAGCATGGTCAGATGCCCCAACGTGCCCAGCGCATAAGCCATATCGCGCGCGAGGGAACGGATATAGGTGCCTTTGGAACAGGTCGTGCGGAAGGTGGCGTGGTCCGTATCGACAATTTCAACCAATTCCAAATTATAAATGGTAATGGCGCGCGCTTTCATTTCCGGCATTTCCCCGCGCCGCGCCAGATCATAAGCGCGCTCGCCATTAATTTTGATCGCGGAATAGGCGGGCGG
>JABDAM010000030.1 GCA_013289145.1 Alphaproteobacteria bacterium
CTGGCTGTTCAATGAAGAATGTAAAAGCGCAAGGCGCGATGATGACAGGCGCCAATCTGACCAACAGCAAGATGCAAAATATCGACCTGTCCGGTGCGAACCTGTCCGGCGCGGTGGTGATGAACGCTGATATGGGCGGTGCGGTTTTGCAAAACGTGCAAATGGCGGGCGCGATGCTGGACGGCGCGAATTTGAAAGGCGCGGATCTGAGTGGCGCCAAATTGAAAGATGTGAATTTGGACAATGCGAGTATCGACGCGGGCGCCGTGACCAAAACGATGGATGATTTCGGCGCGCATATTCAGGAAGTGTTGCGCAATCACTTTGAATGGAAACAATCCGACGGCCGCCGCGGCAAACGCGCGGATCTGCCCAACGAAGATTTATCGCAAACCTGGACGGCGCGAATTTGCGCGGCACGAAACTGATCGGCGCGAAACTGACGGGCGCAAGCTTTATTATGGCCGATCTGTCGATGACGGAATTCCAGAATGCGGATTTGCGCGGCGCGGATTTTTCCGGCGCGAATTTACGCAAGGCGAATTTGACGGGCGCCGACGCGACAGGAACGAAGTTTAACAGCGTGCCGCTCCGCGATCATAACGGCGCTTTTTTGGGCCGCGACTGGTCGACGAATATGATGGGATCAGTCTTGGCGGGCGCGAATTTCACCAAGGCGGAAATGAAAGGCGCAAACATCATGGACGCCAACACCAGCGCCGCCGATTTCACTGATACGAATTTGGATGGCGCAAACATGCGCGGCACGGAACTGGAAAAACTCCGCGCCCAGGCGTGAAAGGGGTGTGATGCATGACACCCGCCGCACGTATTCAAGCAACGATTGAACTGATTGATGAAATGCTGACCCAACCGCGCCCGGCGGACGGGATTATGTCCGCCTATTTCCGCGCGCGGAAATATATCGGTTCTAAAGACCGTAGTTTCATTGCGAGCAGCGCTTATCGCCTGCTGCGCCGGTTTTTGCGTTTGTCATGGCATCTGGACCGCGCGGGCGCGGCGCGCAATGGGCGTAATTTAGTTTTGGCGGAATTGGCGCTGGCGGAAGGCTGGCCGCTGGAAAAAATCACTGAGACTTTCTCCGGTCTGCAATATGCGCCGCCAAGATTGGCACAAGACGAGCAAAAATTTCTAGCGCGTATCGGCAATGAAATTGAACCGGCGGCAATGCCTCGGCACACGAGACTCGAATGTCCGCCAGAATATGAAGACAAATTCCGCGCGGTCTTTGGCGATGATTTTGAAAAAGAAATGCGCGCAATGATGACGGAAGCACCGCTGGATTTGCGCGTGAACCCGCGTGTTATCACGCGCGATGCGGCGGTTAAAGAATTAAAGCAAGAAAATATTGACGCCGCGCTCACGTCCTATTCCCCCTTCGGCCTACGCATCCACAGCCGCCCGCATTTGCCGACGATGGATATTTTTAAACGCGGCGGCGTTGAGATTCAGGATGAAGGTTCGCAGCTCATCGCACTTCTCGTCGGCGCGCGGGCGGGTGAACAGGTTGTTGATTTCTGCGCGGGCGCGGGTGGCAAAACACTCGCTATCGCAGCGATGATGAATAACAAAGGGCGCGTGGTGGCCTGCGACGTGCTGGACAAACGCCTGTCACGTTCGCGCGTGCGCTTCACGCGCGCGGGGCTGGACAATATTCAAACCCGCCCACTCACCAGCGAAAACGATAAATGGGTCAAACGCAGTGCCGGGCAATATGATCGCGTCCTCGTTGACGCGCCATGCAGCGGCACCGGCGTGTGGCGGCGCAATCCCGATGCGCGGTGGAAACATTTGGGGCCGGGATTGGATGAACTACTGCCGCTGCAAGCCAGCATTTTGAAAAGCGCCGCGCGCCTCGTCAAACCCGGCGGGCGATTGGTTTACGCGACCTGTTCCCTGTTGCCGGATGAAAACCAACTGCAAGTGGAAAAGTTTTTGGCGGAGCATTCGGATTTTAAATTACTGCCCGTTCAGCAAGCCGCCGGAGCAGACACCAACCTACCCGATACCGGCGATTACATGACATTATCATCAGCACGTCACCAAACCGACGGTTTTTTCGCGGCGATAATGGAAAGACAGCGTTAAGCCGTCTCTTTTTCCTTGGAATCCTTAGCCGCTTTCAGGCTGGGTTTTTTCTTTTCCTTATCCTTGCCTTCGCCGCTTTCGGTCGCCTCGCCGTGAATGATTACCGGTTCGGCTTTTTTATTCACCACGTCTTCGGTGATTAACAGCTCTTTCGCGGTTTCATCGCCGGGCACTTCGTACATCGGGTTGAGAAGGATATTTTCCATGATCGACCGCAAACCGCGCGCGCCGGTTTTGCGTTCAATCGCCAGCTTGGCGATTGCGTGCAATGCACCGTCATCGACCTTCAGCTTCACGCCGTCCATGTCGAATAACGTCGCGTATTGTTTGACGATCGCATTTTTCGGCTCGGTCAAAATGTTGATCAGCGCGGCTTCGTCCAGATCTTCAAGCGTCGCAACGAGCGGTACGCGGCCGATGAATTCCGGGATCATGCCGAATTTCAACAGGTCTTCCGTTTCCAGATCCTGCAAAATCGCGCCGACGCCGCGTTCATCCGGGCCTTTCACGTCCGCGCCGAAACCGATACTGGTTCCCTTGCGGCGCATGCCGATGACTTTATCAATTCCGGCGAAAGCACCGCCGCAAATAAAGAGGATGTTCGTTGTATCAACCTGCAAAAATTCCTGTTGCGGATGTTTGCGGCCGCCTTGGGGCGGGACAGACGCAACCGTGCCTTCCATCAATTTCAACAAGGCCTGTTGCACGCCCTCGCCCGATACGTCACGCGTGATGGATGGGTTATCGGATTTGCGTGAAATTTTATCGATCTCATCGATATAAACAATTCCGCGCTGCGCTTTTTCGACGTTGTAATCGGATGCTTGCAGCAGCTTCAAAATGATATTTTCAACGTCTTCACCGACATAACCGGCTTCGGTCAAAGTCGTTGCATCGGCCATTGTAAAGGGCACATCCAGGATGCGCGCCAGCGTTTGCGCGAGCAATGTCTTACCCGAACCCGTCGGACCGACGAGCAGGATATTCGATTTCTGTAATTCAACCCCATGGCCTTCGCTCAGATGTTGCAGGCGTTTGTAATGGTTATGGACCGCGACCGCCAACACGCGTTTCGCGCGTTCCTGGCCGATGACGTAATCATCCAATACCGCTTTGATTTCTTTTGGCGTCGGCAGCCCGCCTTCTTTGGCGCCGGTTAATTGCTGTTTGCCTTCTTCGCGGATGATATCCGTGCAGAGATCGACACATTCGTCGCAGATAAAGACCGTTGGTCCTGCGATCAGTTTGCGCACCTCATGCTGGCTTTTTCCGCAGAAAGAGCAGTAGAGAGTGTTTTGGCCTTTTTCTTCGCTTCGTTTCATGCCCGAATCCTATTTCTTAGGACTTTATAAGAACTTACGGCCTGGCGGAAGGCCTTGACCTCCTGCTTGTGCAAGACCAATGGTCCTGCACAGCCGTATGGCTATTCAAGCCATTCTTCACTATAATCCTATAGATGTTAACAGAAGATGACAATCCAAAATCCAGTAGTGCAGTGCACAAAAATCCTAATTTCCGAATACTGGCCTATGACAATACCCCCATCGTTTTGCTTGACCTGTTTAATATTAATAACGTTTTGGCAAAAAACTTGACTTTAAAGATTTAAGTTTAGTACAGTGAGCCTATGCGTACCCCTCTGGGGAATAATATTTCTTATGGGCACAAGCGTATCCTATAATCATATTTCACAAGAGGAAACAATGGCTGAGATTGCTGGACGAAGCGAAGCGCTAACTAGACATTTGGAACTTTTTAAAGATCACCCCGCTAAACGGCTAGATGTCTTGCTGACCTATGCTCACGAAGCAACTCTTGAAGAAGTGAAAGAATGTGTCGAGGCTGGGGTAAATCCTTTTGATAAAACACAGATAATTGTCAATGATCCTCTACTTTCCCTTGGTTGCGCAAATCGGGAAGACCTTATGTCATACTTATTGAATGACAGCGGGAAAGCTAAATTAACCAGTCCCGGTAATATAAGCATAGGGATTACAAAGGCATTTGAAGGTTGCCTTTTTCATCAGGGAAAATCGTCATCCGCGGATTTTCTCTATAAATGGATGATGGCCCGCATTGATAAACCAGAGGGCGGACACTTTAAAACCTGGCTTGACGGTCAAGCGGCCGATGGCTTCCCCTGGGTTCGTGATTATCTTGAAAAGCAGGGATATCCTAAGCCGCCACAAGAGTCGTCAGGAAAAAACGGCCCGGCTGCTCCTAAGATTATGCCTAGCCCGTAACAAATATTTTAATGACGTAATCTTATGCCTAATGCTTGATAGGCTTGGTCCTGTTGTCGGTATATCATTGTGGTTCAAACGTTCTATGCTATGTAGATAGAATGTTAGACGAAGAAGATAAACCAGCAGGCGGCAAGCCCAAACCCAAAAACCTTGATGCCATGTCGGTTGGGGAATTGAAAGAATACGTTGGTATGCTGGAGACCGAAATCCAGCGCGTGCAAACCGAAATTGCGAAAAAAGACGCCAGTAAAAACGCCGCAGAGGCCCTATTCGGTAAGAAATAGAGCCTCTGCTTTCATACTTAATAGCAAGCGTTACTTACAACTCATCATGCAAATCCCGGTGACGCCCGCCAAGCGCGGCGGCAACCGACGCGATAAACGCACCCATCAGCATGGAAAAGAACGTATAGAACGCCAGCGCGGCAGCGGCTTTACGCGCGGCATTCAATTTATTCTTGCTGTCGGTAATGACGCTATCGACACGTTCGCGCGCTTCATCCGCCGTCAGGCCGGTGTGCGACGCCACCAATTGTGTCAAGTAACGGCGGTCGTCATCCGTGCTGGGCATGGCTTCGTCGGTATTGCCGTAACCATCGCTGAAATAGTTGTCATGGTTGGTGGAAACCACAGCGCGGGTTAAAATCCGGCCGGTTTCGCTGCGCAGATCGTCGCCGATGGCAGCCGTGCGTCCGCGATAGAGGCGGTCCACTTCGTAATCCACAGGTCCCGCGCCGCGATTAGCGTAATCCATCCCGTGATCATGTCCCTGTCCCATCGGATGATGCGGCATGATCGTAACCGCAAAGAGCGCAACCAAAACTGCCGCCAAAGCCCAGGTTAAAAACCCGTGCGCGGTATCGCGGAAGAATCCTTCGTGTTCATGCATGGCAACCCAGCGCGTGCGCAGGCGGCCCGTGATGTAACCGCCCAAACCAGACGCCAGCCATTGCACGACGATCAGCCAGATCGCGGCGACTGCGGTAAAGGCCACAGCGGAACCTTCTGCCGAAGACCAGGGCGATACCGATGCGAAGCCGAGCGAAATCCCCAGCGGCGTCAAAATCATCGTCACCGCCAGCGCGGCCAGCGCGCCGCCCAAAATCGCGCCCCAGAAGATGCCGCGCACCTTATGCGGCCGGATGGCCGTCGTTTCGGAAATTTGGGTATAGTTAATGATAGGCTCGTTGTTCGGCATCGTCGTCTCCATCAACCTAGTGGTGCCAAAACAAGGCAATGAGTAAAATAATCGGCAACGGAATGCCGAACAGCCAAAGTAATAATCCTTTTCCGAAATCCATATTGTTCTCCTGGGTGGGTGGGTTAGGTTAAATTCGTATTACCAGCCGTGCGGCATTTTCATGAGCTGCTTGTTCACCATGTCTTCATGGTGATGCAGCGTCGGCAGGGTTTTACCGGCAAAATTTCTGAGGCCTGCGTCCGTGCCGCTGCGGTAATAAGTCTGAAACAGGCCAATCGCCTGGCGGTGCGCGGCCAATTGGTCGGCCAGATACTGGTAATCAAAGTTCTTCGCGCTGGTCGCTTTCAAGTCGTCAAATTTTTGCTGATGTTCAGCGTCTAACCGGGCGGGTGCAACGTCAATATTCTCGGACACCAAAACGGATTTCAATACGGCGCTGGAATGCGTGTGATCCGCGATCATATGCTGCGCGATATTGCGAACCGCCGCGTTATGCGAACGTTTCATCGCCAAACGGCTGGTCGCGATTTCATAATCATCACTGCCCGCGACAATCTTCGCGAAGTCAGGCCCCGGGATGGCGGCATATTCGCGCGCGATTGCCGGAGTTGCGATCAATGCGGCCGCAAAGGCCAGAGAGAGAATGTGCGTTTTCATAAAATCATTTGTATGCGAGGCAAGATAAAATAATAATAAGTTACTGACGTGAATAAGATAAATTAGTGAGTAGGCGATGACATTTTCCCTCTTGATTTTATGTGAAAATAATGAGAACAAATAGAGAACATGATAAATCCGGAAATCACACAAAAAGCCCAGAAAATAAAGGGGCGCGGCGTGTTGGAGAATCCCGCCGGGCGGTTTGAACGCCTGTCCACCGCAGTGGAGCTTGAAGCGCTGGAAACTGCGCGCCACGACGAAGACTGGCAAGATGAAAAGCAAATCCGCACGGAAATTCTGCGCGATACGTCGCGTACCATTATATCCACCAATGACAGTCCCGATGTGGGCATGGGTACGACGCTCAATGCCTACCGTGGCTGTGAACATGGCTGTATTTATTGTTACGCGCGGCCGACGCATGAATTTTTCGGTCTGTCCGCCGGCCTGGATTTTGAAACCAGAATCTTCGTCAAACCCGAAGCGCCACAATTGCTAAAAGAAAAATTCCAATCCAAAGCCTGGCAACCCAAAGTTATTTTTATGAGCGGCGTGACGGATTGTTATCAGCCGCTGGAACGCACCGTGAAACTCACGCGCGGCTGCCTGGAAGTCATGGCGGCATTCCGCAATCCGGTTTCTATTGTGACAAAAAATTTTCTGGTGACGCGTGATATGGATTTGCTGTCCGAGCTCGCCGCGCATCAGGCGGTTTCGGTGAATATTTCCATTACGACCCTGGATTCCGGACTCGCGCGCGTGATGGAGCCGCGTACCTCGCAGCCCGCGCGGCGCCTGGCGGCCATTGAAATGCTGGCCAAGGCAAATATTCCCGTCAACGCCATGCTCGGCCCGGTTTTGCCGGGCCTGACGGAACACGAAATCCCCGCGATTTTAAAAAGCGCGGCGGATGCGGGCGCCCACAGCGCCTATTATAACGTCCTGCGCCTGCCCCACGGCGTAAAGGATCTGTTCCAATCCTGGCTGCGTGAGCATTACCCGGAACGCGCGGATAAAATCCTCAACCGCATCCGCGCGATGCGCGACGGCAAATTAAACGACGCGAATTTCGGCACGCGCATGCATGGCAAAGGTATTTATGCCGACCAGATCGAGCAAATTTTCAAACATTACCGCGCGCGTTATAACCTGCTGCGCCGCACGCCGCTCTCGACCGCCGCGTTTAACCGTGATGCGATGTCGCTGCAAATGCAATTGCCGTTTTAATTTTGCCGCGCGCCCTGCACCACCATGGTGCCGTTGACATAACTCACCACCGGTTTGCGCTTTGCGCGACCGTCCAGGTGCCATTGCCGTTATTCACGCCGGCGGAGAATTGTCCGCCATCCGGCACGCCGCTGATCACCACGTTCACATTTTCCGCACCGCCGGTATCCACGCCCGCCGCCGCGATATGCAATGCGATCGGCGCGTCTTCGTTACCGCTGCTGTCGCTGACCGTCAGCACCGGCGCGTGCGCGATGGCTTCAATATGCACAGGCAACGTGGTTGTCGTGGTCGCCGTCGGGCCGGATGATCCGACTTGTGATGTCGCGCTCACCGTCAAACTCGTATCACCGCTCCAATGTGTCGGCATGGTGATTTGCACATCATTGATATGCGCGGGATCAACCGTCCACGATCCGTTACCATTATTTGTCGCATTGCTGAGGGTCGCCCCCACCGGCACGCCGGAGATCGTCAAGGCGCTAATATGCTCACCCGTATGCGCCGCGATGCCGAGATTGAGCAAGAGCGGCGCATCCTCCGTCCCGCTTTCAGACGTCGCGGAAATCGTCGGCGCGTGCGCGACGGCGGCGACGTTGATGTTCAGGGTCTGCTGAGTCACCGCCTGGTCGCCATTCGTTTCCGTTGCGATGGCGGAAACGGTGACATGCGCCGTGCCGCTGAAACCGCTGGCGGGATTAATCACCAAACCGCTCAAATCACCCGCGGAAAGCGACCAGGTGATGATCTTCCGTTCCCGCCGTAGGCGGCGCGACCACCACCGGCGCGCCCAAAGTCGGGCCGATAGGATTATCCGGCGTCGGATTGGAAGGCGGCGTGCCGCCAACACTTGGCAAAGCAGGCGCGCCCAAACCCAATCCCGAAGCCAGCGCATTATTCACCGCGGCAAGCGCCGTGCCTGGATTCCCGCCGACCGCCGCCGCCGCGCCGGCACCCGTAAAAGGAAAACCGTTATCGGATAAAGCCTGTGCGCCGATATTGCCGCCAAGCACGTTGGCATTGGCGCCTTCGTTATTTAATTGAAAGGCAAAAGGGCTGCCCTGAATCGTATTTTGCGAAAAATTATTTAAAGTAAGCGACGAAGTATCATTTTGTACCGCGCCAAGCGCGGCGCCCGGCGCAACTTCGGCAAAAGCAGCAGCGGTGACACCCTGGCCGAATTGCAAATTGCTGAGCAGATTGCTCTGATTGCGGTGTTCGGGATTGGCGTCATAGCCCTGATGCAGTTTCGCATCCAAACCCTGGCGATTGGAATTCAACAGGGCGGCATTGCCCCGATCGGTGTTGGGAGACATGGAAGGTCCTTTAATAGGTTCGAATTAATTCAACTTATAGTAGTATATAATAATTTCGGCGGTTTAACCAATGGTGAACGATCCAGAGAATTATCGGCATATTTTCGGCTGAAATATTGAGAATATTCATTATAGCACACGATATTATGCAGAATTATTTCACTGCTATTTTTCATCGCCTCTTGGCGGAGGGAAAAAATCCTATTATAATTACAACTTAAAGGGGAATCACAAATGGCATCCAATACCATCCTGCTGGTCGAAGACGAGCCCACCAACATGCGCATTTTGTCGGCCTATTTAAAATCCGCAGGTTATAACATCGATCAGGCCGAAGACGGCCAAACGGCTTTCAAAAAACTGGGCGAAAAACCCGATTATATTTTGGTTGTAACAGACCGGCGCATGCCGAATATGGACGGCCTGCAATTGTTTGCTGAGATGCAGCGCAATCCGCGTTTGCGCAGAATTCCCGTCATCATGCAAACCGCCGCCGACAGTCCCGAGGAAGTCGTCGAAGGCATCAAGGCCGGGGTTTATTATTACCTCACCAAACCCTATCAGGAAGAAACCCTGCTCAGCCTTGTGCGTTCCGCGATCCGCGAACGGCAACAGGATGACCTGTTTGAAGAACGCCTGGCGAAACAGAAAGAAGCGCTGGGAACTTTCGTAAAAGGTGAATTTCATGTTAAAACACCGGTGGAGGCGCAGAACGTCGCCTTTATGCTGGGCGGCTTATTCCCGCGGCCCGAAGTTGCAGTGTCGGGCCTGTATGAACTGCTGATCAATGCGATCGAACACGGCAATCTGGGTATCGGTTATGATGAAAAAGGCAAGTTGCTGGAACGCGGCGAATGGGAAAAAGAACTTGAACGCCGCCTGCAATCGCCATCCAACAGCAATAAAAAAGTGCAAGTACAATTCGCGATGAATGACAATAACCTGGAAGCCATCATCACCGATGAAGGCAGCGGTTTTGACTGGCGCCCTTATATGGAAATCGAGCCCGCGCGCGCGACGGCGAACCACGGCCGCGGCATCGCCAAAGCCAATCTGCTCAGCTTTGACCGCCTGACGTTCCTAGGTAAAGGCAATCAGGTGCAAGTCGTCGCGGCGATGAAATAATAAAGTGAATCACACACCGCCGCGGATTCCGGCACGCTGCCGAATTGTTTTTTGTTAGCGATTGTATTCATAGTAGTGCTCCCGGTAATAGCCTGGACCCTCGTGGTAATACTCAACGCGGTGCGGATCGCCCCAATGATCATAGCCACGGTAACCGCGATCATCGTAATAATAACGGTCAGCCGGCACAATGCAGCCGGCCAGCGCCAGCGGCAAAATCACTGCGCCACAAGTAAGTAAATGTTGCGATTTGATTGTCATACGGCACCTCCGTTTACTCTATTATTTTACGGCAAAGGGCGGCAATGGATCAATCAAAAGCGCATAGGTTTTTGCGCCGAATAAATAATCGCGCGATAAAATTTTTATTTTTTATTTAATTTTAATTTGTCACACTATTTTCCCAAATAGTTTTGACATTCCCCGCCAATTCAATCGGATCAAAGGGTTTATACCGCCGCAACCACCAAATTCATGACGATGTTGCGTAGGGCCCCTTTGTTTATGAGGGATGTCAAAATTGCTTTCATAACCTCTCCACACGTCACGACGACTTCTGTCATCACGTGCAAGCAGTATGGCGTTTAAAAATTTAATTTTTGGTATACGCGGCGTTAAAATATCTTTTTGAATCAAGTGGTTACAGTGTATTTTTACATACATTTGCAACCACAAATGATACTATTCAATGCTTCTTTGCCCGCGCTGTATGCAGACAAAAATTTTTATTGCCCAAAATTTTAGCGATCTTTTTACCCGCGGCCGCGATAAGGCGGCACACCTTGATCCGGGATCCATACATCCGCAGGCGGCGCGCCGGTTTGATAAAAAACGTCAATCGGAATCCCGCCGCGTGGATACCAGTAACCGCCGATGCGCAGCCAGATCGGTTTGATTTCATCCACGATGCGGCGCGCGATGGCGACCGTGCAATCCTCGTGGAATGCACCGTGATTGCGGAACGAACCCAGAAATAATTTCAGCGACTTACTTTCAATTAAAAATTCATCGGGCACATAATCAATCATCAAATGCGCAAAATCCGGCGCGCCGGTGATGGGGCAAAGCGAAGTAAATTCCGGCGCGGTAAAACGCACCAGATATTTTTGCCCGGCCTGCGGATTGGGCACGCGTTCCAGCACTGCCTCCTCCGGCCGCTGCGGCAATGGCGTCTTGCCGCCGAGTTGGGTTAGATCGCCGTAGATGGAATTTGTCATTTTTCTCCCTGTCGCAGCCGTCCATGAGCTAGCATCATAGCTCTTTGAAATATATCAGAAAATTCATGAAAGTATTAAAAATATTGACCGGCAAGGTTTATATGCCATATGATATAAGACAGCTTAATACATAACATCTTTGGAGATTAAAATGGGATTTCAATCATTGAAAAGCGCGGTTGATGCCGGGAAACGCCGCAGAGCCAGCAGTTACAGTAGCTTTAACTTTAGACCACTCGCCCAATTAGAGTCAGAAATTATTTACACTGAAAGCCGTCCAAGCTGGTGGAACCGCGTAGTTCACCATCATGAAACCCAGGTCACCTTGACTCAGCAATTCCCTCTTTCGCCGGTCTCTCTTGTAAAGGCTAAATTTTCGGGAACCCGGGAAGAGGCATATGAACAGGCCTATAGACTGGTCGCAAATGATGCACTCAATTTAGCCCCGCGTTAAACTCCCCGTTTATTACCCCAGATTAAAACGTGCAGTTGCGGCAGCACCGTCGCGGTAAACCAGCCGTCCGCGATGGTTTTATCCACCAGCCAGCGCATGCGCGCCATAATGCCATCTATATCTGCTTCGCCCATTACGGCGTGATTGCCTGGTTGCAGATAAACCAGCAAATGCGGATATCGTGTTGCGACCATTTTGGCATAATCATAATCCGCATCATCAAAGACGACGAATTTCAAAACCGTTCTCACCGCTGCGGCCGCCGCGACACATTCATCCAATTTCACAAAATCCGTCGCCATTCCGCTGCTCGGCGGTTTGGGCGAAAGCGTTAAAACATCCAGATCCGCAAACCAATCCTGCGCAATGGAGCCTTGGGTTTCCAGCGCGAATTGATAACCCTGTGACTTGCCAAGCGTAATCAACTCACCCAGCGGCTGTATCGCCGGATTGCCGCCGGACAATGACACCATAATCGGGCGGCTGCCCGACAATTCCTGCACGCGCGAGAAAATCTCCGCCGCCGTCATGGGCTGCCATTCGTCGCGGAACCGGCTGTCCACCGCATGCATCGTATCGCACCAGGAACAGCGGTAATCACACCCGCCCGTGCGCACGAACACCGTCGGCTGCCCGATGAGCGCGCCTTCGCCCTGTATGGTCGGCCCGAAAATTTCGCTGATGCGGATTGTATCAGTCACCGTTGTATTCCGCCCAGGTATTGATGTTTTCACTCACGCGCACCGCCGACGTTTCCGGCCACTGGGCGCGGCACCAGTCGTAAAAATGCCGTGCCAAATTTTCAGCCGTGGTGAAATCATCGCCGACGACATCATTTAAATGGCGATGATCGAATTTCGCCTTGATATAATCCTGCAAGGCATCCAATTCCGCGTAATCGCGGATAAAACCCACCGCATTTAATTCCGGGCTCTCCAAAATCACTTCGACCGCATAGTTATGTCCATGCAGGCGCGCGCATTTATGCGTTTCCGGCAGCCCTTTAATCTGATGCGAAGCGGAAAAGGTGAATTTTTTAGCAATGCGGTACATCAGGCAACCTCTTTGTTTTTCACGGCTTCAATCCAGTAATCGCGGTCGGCGTATGCGGTCGGATCATCCACGCTCGCCAGATAAAAAGCCTCTCGCCGTTCCACGCAAGTGCCACACCGGCCGCAATGCGCCTTGCCGCCTTTGTAACAGGACCAGGTTTCGGTAAACGGCACGCCGAGCCGCGCGCCTTTGGCGACGATATCGGATTTTGTCAAATTCAAAAACGGCGCGTGCAGCGTGATATCGTTCATGCCTTCCAGCGCTGCGCGCTGCATATCAGAAAATTTTTCCACAAACCCCGGACGGCAATCGGGATAAATAAAATGATCGCCGCCATGAAACGCCGCCGCAACCGCATCCGCGCCGCGCGCCGCCGCGATACCGTAAGCAATCGTCAACATAATCGCATTACGGTTCGGCACGACGGTGATTTTCATGCCCTCTTCCGCATAATGCCCGTCAGGAACAGCGATATCATCCGTCAGCGCCGAACCCGACAGTTGCGCGCCGATAACGGAAATATCGATCACATTGTGCGGCGCATTCAACCGCGCCGCCGCGCGCGCGGCGAAATCCAGTTCGCGCACATGCCGCTGGCCGTAATTGAACGAAATCAATCCGGCCAATTCATGCCGCGCGGCGACC
>JABDAM010000031.1 GCA_013289145.1 Alphaproteobacteria bacterium
GCCGCCTGCCCGCGCCGGTTGAGGATACCCAGATTATGGCGCTGGCGCTCGGCTATCCCGCATTCATATAGGTTTTCTAGTAAAAGGCGAAGGTTTTTTTCAAAGCTGCTTGCTTTTTTATAATGGATTGATTTAACACCATTAACTTAACCGAGGTTATTATGGATAATCAAAACCCTTCATCTAATGAATTTTCCCGCCGTGATGTGATTATGGGAATGGCAGCCTTGCTTGCGGCTGCGTCCGTGCCGGCTTTGCTGGCGGGCTGTGGCGGCGGCGGAGGTGGCGGCGTAACCGGCATTAATAATAATCCCAATCAGCCCAATCAGCCGCCCGCTAATTATAGCCTGCCGATCGATGGCGGCGCTTTGGCGGTTAATACTTATGACTATTACAATCAGGGCGATCCAGCGGGAATTCACGACGCCATCGCCAAAGCGGGCAGCCTGGGTTTCAAGCGCATACGCCTGGTTCTGCATTGGGACGATGTTACCAACAGCGCGGACGGCACAAATTACAGCCTGGCGAATTTCGCCGCACAGTTACAGGAGGTTGTGCAAGCCGGCCTGGAGCCCAATATTGTTTTCACCACCACAAAATCAAAAGGCGATGACAGTCTCTTTGCGAACGGAATTAATCCCTGGCCGCAAACCGACGCGCAAATCGTAAAGTATGCGGCAGATTATGTTTATGTCGTGCAAAATTTGCAGTCTTATTTGGGGAACCAATATAAATTCTCCATCGGCTTTGAACCCAACGGTGCGTTGGCGCCGAATGATACAGCGGGCGCGAAAACCTATGCCAAATTATTCGTCGCGGTCGGCGAGGCGATCAACGCGAGTAATTTGCCGCTCGGCTATTTGCAAGGCCCGTCGGTGACACTGTTCCAAGGGCGCGAACGCACCATGACGGCGACTGATTTTAATAATATCTTTAATAAAGCGCAGATTAAATTAGCCAACGGCGCCCTCGCCATTGCCGCGAATTATACGGATGAAGATGCGCTGGACGGCTATAACCCCAGCAACAGCATTAAGGATAGCGCCGAAGGCACGCCGGAAGAAAATATTCAAAATGTCCTGAATGTGATGAAACAATCCGGCGGCAAACCGATGGTTATGACGGAGGTCGGCTGGACGACCTATAACGGCGTCAACGGCGTGACGGAGCAGCGCCAGGCGATTATGACCATCCGCAGTATTTTGACTTATTTATCGCTACAGGAACCATCGACGCGCGCGACGTTAAAAACCATCACAATTTATGAATTGCGCGATCGTTTGGGGCAATTTCCGCCCAATGCCGACTCGCCGGAACAATTGGAATTCGGTTTATATAATCAGGATTGGTCACCCAAACTCGCCGCGACGGTGCTGGCCAATTTCCAATCGCAATTCGCGGGTTATTCCGTGGGCGCGAATACGCTCGTGCATCCGGATAGGAATGCCAAACATTGGGAAGTGCAGTTGTATAATCCGTCAAACTCTCAATCTATTTACGCGCGCTGGACATCGGATGATAACGAATTGACCAACAGCGCATACCCACAGGCTCCTGTATTCGGCACCAAGGATGCAAAGGGCAATTTCACGCCTTTGGCGCAGCAGCCGTTCCCATTGGCCGATTTCCCGAATTCGGTTGCCAGGCCGGCGGCGCGCGCGATGTCACGCGGACACGGCAGGACCAGTGCAAAGGATCATGCGAAAACAGCGCTGGCGCATCCGCCAAAGCCGCTCGGCCTGCAATTAGCCGCCTGATATAACTTTACAAATCCCGGGCGGGCGGCTTTATAGAAGGCCTGAAAAGGGATTCCGATGCACGTTTATAGATCGCATACTTGTGGTGAATTACGCGTCCCCCACGTGGGCCAGACTGTCCGCCTGTCCGGCTGGGTTCACCGCCGCCGCGACCATGGGCAGCTGCTGTTTATCGACCTGCGTGACACCTACGGCATCACGCAATGCGTGGCGGAGGAGGGCAGCGCGGCCTTTGCGGCGGCGCAGGAACTCAAGAATGAATATGTGGTGACGATCACAGGGCGCGTGGTGGCGCGCACGCCGGAAACGGTAAATGATAAATTGCCGACGGGTGCGATTGAATTGGTGATTGAAGAATTAGTGGTGCAATCCCGCGCGGAAAATTTACCGCTCCAGGTCAACAGCGATGAAGATTATGGCGAAGAAGCGCGTTTGAAATACCGTTTTCTGGATTTGCGGCGTGAGAAAATGCAGCGCAATATCCGCCTACGATCCGCCGTCATCGCGCATCTGCGCGACGCCATGCGCGCGCAGGGCTTTACGGAATTTCAAACACCGATTTTGACCGCGAGCAGTCCCGAAGGCGCGCGCGATTTCCTCGTACCGTCGCGCATCCATCCCGGAAAATTCTACGCCCTGCCGCAAGCGCCGCAGCAGTTTAAACAGTTGCTGATGATGGCGGGCTATGACCGCTATTTCCAGATCGCCCCGTGTTTCCGCGATGAAGACAGCCGCGCGGATCGTTCCCCCGGCGAATTTTATCAACTCGATTTTGAAATGAGTTTTGTGACACAGGAAGATGTCTTTGCCGCCATCGAACCCGTGCTGCACGGTCTGTTTGAACAATTCGCCGATTTCACCGGCGCGAAAAAATCCGTCACACCATACCCATTCCCGCGCATCACCTATGACGACGCAATGCTGAAATACGGCAGCGATAAACCGGATTTGCGGAATCCGCTCACCATCGTTGATGTGACGAAGGTCTTTGCGCGAGAAGACGTGACATTTAACGCTTTCAAATCCGTGATTGCCAAAGGCGGTGTTGTTCGTGCCATCCGCGTTCCTGGCGTTGCGGCACAACCACGCTCGTTCTTTGATAAATTAAATGACTGGGCGAAGGAACAGGGCGCCGTTGGATTAGGATATGTCATTTGGGATGGGATTGAAGGCAAGGGGCCAATTGCTAAGTTTATTTCTGGTCTAGCATTTGCTGAACTAGAAGAATTAACAGGTGCTAAAGATGGTGATGCTGTATTTTTCTCCTGCGACAAAGAACTCAAAGCCGCCAAATTCGCCGGTGCCGCGCGGACGAAAATCGCGCAGGAACTCGGCATCATTCCGAACGACCGTTTCGATTTCTGCTGGATCGTCGATTTTCCGATGTACGAAGCGGACGAAGAAACCGGCAAAATCGATTTCTCTCATAACCCATTCTCCATGCCCCAGGGCGGATTGAAAACGCTGAACGAACAAGACCCGCTGACGATTAAAGCGTATCAATACGACATCGTCTGCAACGGCATTGAATTGTCATCCGGCGCGATCCGGAACCACCTGCCCGAAGTGATGTACAAAGCCTTCGAAATCGCCGGTTACGGCCCCGAAATTTTGGAAAGCCGTTTCGGCGGCATGCTTTCCGCGTTCAAATTGGGCGCCCCGCCGCACGGCGGTTCCGCGCCCGGCATCGACCGCATGGTGATGCTGCTGGCGGATGAGCCGAACATCCGCGAAGTGATTTTGTTCCCGCTCAACCAAAAAGCCGAAGACCTGATGATGCAGGCACCCGGCGCGGTGGATGAAAAACAACTCCGCGAATTGCACATCAAAATCGACATGCCGAAAGCAAAGGTTGCATAATGTTCGGCATTGGATGGGGCGAGATTATATTAATCCTGGTCGTCGCCGTCCTCGTCATCCCGCCCAAGGATATGCCGCGCCTGATGCGCGAAGCGGGGCGTTTGGCGGGCCGCGCACGCAAAATCGTCAACGCCGCGCGGCGTGAATTTGATGAAGCGATGAAAGTCGATGACGGCAAATGAGTATTAAATATGCCGCCCAAAAAACAACCTCCCCCTTGTGGGGAGGTCAAAACGCGGTACGCGTTTTGGGTGAGGGTCGACTCTCACCTCTCCAGAACCCCCACCCAAAAATTCGGCGCGCGCTGCGCTTGAATTTTTGTGCTTCCCCACAAGGGGGAGGCTGATATGGGTGAGTTGGAAAATAAAATCGAAGACTACAAAAAAATGCCCATCATGGCGCATGTGATGGAGCTGAAAAACCGCGTGATGTTTGCGTTGTTTTTTTACCTGCTGGCCGCGACGGTCTGTTTTTTCTTCGCCGACCGGATTTTGGATTTTCTGTTGCTGCCCCTGCATCGTGCCGGATTGTCGCCGGACTTTCATCTAATTTTCACCTCGCTGCCCGAAGTTTTCCTCGCGCACATCACCCTTGCGCTCGCGGCCGGTTTTATTCTCGCATTCCCCATCATCGCTTCCCAAATCTGGATTTTCATCGCGCCGGGTTTGTACAAACATGAACGCCTCGCGTTATTGCCGTATTTTATCGGCGCGCCGTTGTTATTTTTGTGCGGCGCATCGCTCTGTTATTTCGCCGCCATGCCGATCGCGTGGAAATTTTTTCTGTCCTATCAATCGACCGCCGTGGGTGAAATTCCCATCGTCGCGCAAACGCGCGTGGCGGATTATGTCGGCCTGTCGCTCCATTTCATCATCATTTTTGGCCTGATTTTCCAAACGCCGCTGGTGTTCATGCTGCTCGGCCGCCTGGGCGTGGTGACGGCGGAATTCCTGGGGAAAAACCGCCGTTACGCCGTGCTTCTCGCGCTGATCATTGCCGCATTCGTTACGCCGACGCCGGATATTTTCGGCCAGCTCCTCATTGCCGTTCCGCTCTATCTGCTTTATGAAATTTCTATCCTCCTCGTCCGTTGGCAAGGTACAAATGCACGATCTGAAATTCATCCGACAGAATCCTGACGCCTTCGACGCCGGCCTCGCGCGGCGCGGATTATCACCCGAGTCCGGAAAAATTCTGGCGCTAGACACCGCATGGCGCGCAGTGGAAACGCAGGCGCAAGAATTGCAGGCGCAACGCAACGCAAAATCTGAACTGATCGGAAAAATCAAACGCGAAAAAGGCGACGCGGATGCCATTATGGTCGAAGTCGCTTTGATTAAGGAAAAATTATCCGCCCTGGAAACCGAGGCCGCCGCGCATCAAAACGCACTGGACGCCGTGCTGGCCGTTCTACCCAATCTGCCTGCGGCGGACGTCGCGAACGGTAAAGACGAAACCGACAACGTCGAAGTCCGCAAATGGGGCGAGCAGCCCAGCATCCCGAACGCCAAGGAACATTTCGATCTGGGCGAAGCACTTGGCCTGATGGATTTTGAAACCGCCGCCAAAATTTCCGGTGCGCGGTTTGTGGTGCTGAAAGGCGCATTGGCGCGGTTGGAGCGTGCCATCGGCCAATTCATGCTGGATACGCATACGCTTGAGTTCGGTTATACCGAATGCAGTGTGCCGGTTCTGGTGAATTCGGGCGCGATGTATGGTACCGGAAATTTGCCCAAATTTTCCGAAGACGCTTTTCAAACCACGACGGGCCATTTTTTAATACCGACGTCCGAAGTGACGCTGACCAATTTCGTCAATGATACGATCGTGCCCGAAGAGCAGCTGCCGATGCGCCTGACGGCGCTATCACCCTGTTTCCGCAGTGAGGCCGGTTCGGCGGGACGTGATACGCGCGGGATGCTGCGCCAGCATCAATTTTATAAAGTGGAATTAGTCTCTATCACTGCGCCAGAAGCGTCTGAGGCCGAACACGAACGCATGGCCGCCGCCGCCGAAACGATTTTGCAAAAACTGGAAATTCCGTACCGCACCGTGATGCTTTGCACCGGCGACATGGGTTTCGCCGCGCGTAAGACGTATGATATCGAAGCCTGGCTGCCTGGCCAGAAACGTTACCGCGAGATTTCGTCGTGCAGCAACTGCGGCGATTTCCAAGCGCGCCGGATGAACGCGCGTTTGCGCCGCATGAATGCGAAAGGCACCGAATTCGTGCATACGCTGAACGGCTCCGGCCTCGCCGTCGGCCGCACGTTGATTGCCGTGATGGAAAATTATCAACAACCAGACGGCGCCATCGCCGTGCCGAAAGTTTTGCAGCCTTATATGGGCGGGATTGAAAAGATTGATGTTCCAACTCCCCGCTGATCTATCCCGCGCGAAAATTCTGGTCACCAACGACGACGGTGTTTATCACGATGGCATCGGCGTGCTGGAATCCATCGCGCGCAAGCTGTCCGACAACGTCTGGGTCGTTGCGCCGGAGACGGAACAGTCGTGCAAATCGCATTCGCTGACGCTCGACCGCCCGCTGAATGTCAAACAACTGGATGAAAAACGGTTTCATGTAAACGGCACGCCGTCGGATACGGTTTTGCTGGCCATCAATCATCTTTTCAAAGACAAAAAACCGGATCTGGTTTTATCCGGCATCAATTTCGGCCGCAATGCAGGCATCGATGTCAGTTATTCCGGCACCGTCGCGGCGGCGATTGAGGCGACGATGCTCGGCATCCCCGCGATTGCGCTGTCGCAAGTGCTGACAGACAGTAAAACAGATTGGGTGCATGTTAAAGCACACGGCGAAACGGTGGTGCGGAAATTATTGGCGCTGGGCGAGTGGCCGCAACATACCTTGATGAACGTGAATTTTCCACAGGATGATATGACGGTGCGCGGCGTGCGTGTTGCCAGTCAGCTCGGCGGAAAAACGCATGACGAAGTGATCGAACGCACGGGCATCTGGGGTCAAACCTATTTCTGGGTCGGCCATTCCGCCTATACGCACGGCGAAGGCACGGATGTGGCGGCGCTGAACGACGGGTATATTTCCGTCACGCCGATTAAGCTGGATATGACGGATTATGGGTTTATGGAGAAGATGCGCGGCGCGCTCTAACCGTTGATATAATCCGGTAGCCAATGATCATAAACCGTACGCAATTCCGCCAGCGCAATTTTCTCTCCATCTAAACGGATTTCCGTCGCGCCGATGGTTTGGCCGATTTGTTCGGCGGTGACGCCTGCGGATTTCAGTTCGGATAAAACCTCGGCGGCATTCGCAGCGGGACAGGTGAGGACATAGCGCGCTTGGTCTTCGCCGAAACAGGTGGCAGCATCGGCGCCAATCGTCAATTCCGCGCCGATATTTTTCGGGAGCGCCATTTCAGCGATCGCGGTGAGCAGGCCACCGTCGGAGATATCATGGCATGCGGTAACTCGCGAACTCAAAATCAGTTCACGCACCGCATCGCCGTTTTTGCGCTCGACCGCCAGATCAACCGGCGGCGGTGCGCCTTCTTCGCGGCCGTGTACTTCGCGCAGGTAAATGGTTTGGCCGATATGGCCGGGCGTGCCGCCGACCAGGATAATCGCTTCACCCGCGGTGCGGAATGCAATCGTCATGCGTTTCGACACATCTGCCAGAACGCCGACGCCGCCGATAGCGGGCGTGGGCAGAATGGCGTTGCCGTTGGTTTCATTGTACAGGCTGACGTTGCCGGAAATAACCGGGAAATCCAGCGCGTTGCACGCTTCTGCCATGCCTTCAATCGCACCCGCGAACTGTCCCATGATGCGCGGTTTTTCGGGGTTGCCGAAGTTCATATTATCCGTCACCGCGCGCGGCAAAGCGCCGGTGCAGGTGATGTTGCGCCATGCTTCGGCGACGGCCTGGCGTCCGCCTTGCACCGGATCGGCGAAGCAATAGCGCGGCGTGCAATCGGTCGTGATTGCGAGTGCTTTTTTGTTATTTGGAATTTTCACGATGGCTGCGTCGCTGCCGCCGTTGTGATCAATGCCGGGACCGTTCGCCGTCATGCCGCGCACGAGGCTGTCATACTGTTCAAAAATCCAGCGGCGGGAGCAGAGGTCCGGCGTGCCGAGCAACTGTTTTAACGTTTGCAGCACGGAATTTTTCAACGGAAATTTCGTCGCATCCAAAATCGGCTGCGCGGGCGTGGGTTCGGTCGGGCGGTTATATTTTGGCGCATCGTCCACCAATGGGCGCACAGGCATTTCGGCGAAAACTTCGCCGTGCATTTTGACGACCAGGTTGCCGGTGTCGGTAATCGAACCGATCACGGCGAAATCCAGATTCCATTTTTTGAAAATCGCTTCGGCGACGGCCTCAATGCCGGGTTTTAAAATCACCAGCATGCGTTCCTGTGATTCCGACAGCATCATTTCATAGGGCGTCATACCTTCTTCGCGCGTCGGCACGCGGTCCATGTGGATTTCAATCCCTACGCCGCCTTTGTCCGCCATTTCAACAGATGACGACGTCAGTCCCGCCGCGCCCATGTCCTGGATGGCGGTGATCGTATCCGTCGCCATCAACTCCAGACATGCCTCGATCAACAGTTTTTCCATAAATGGGTCGCCGACCTGCACCTGTGGGCGCATGTCTTGCACATCTCCTTCGAATGAATCTGACGACATCACCGCGCCGCCGACGCCGTCGCGGCCGGTTTTGGCGCCGACGTAAATCACCTGGTCGCCCACGCGGGCGCCGCGCGAATAGAAGATTTTATCCGCGTCGGCCAGGCCGACCGTCATCGCGTTCACCAGAATATTGCCGTTATACGATGAATGAAAATTCGTTTCGCCGCCGACGGTGGGAACACCGACGCAGTTGCCGTAATGGCCGATGCCGGAAACCACGCCTTTCAGCAGGCCGCGCGTTTTCGGATGGTTGGGATCGCCAAACCGCAGCGCATTCATATTCGCAATCGGCCGCGCGCCCATGGTAAAAACGTCACGCAAAATGCCGCCCACGCCCGTCGCCGCGCCTTGAAAGGGTTCGATAAACGACGGGTGGTTGTGGGATTCCATTTTGAATACGGCGGCCTGGCCGTCGCCGATATCGATCACGCCCGCATTTTCACCTGGCCCTTGGATCACCCACGGCGCTTTCGTCGGCAATTTCGCCAGCCAGACGCGGGAGGATTTATAGGAACAATGTTCCGACCACATCGCAGAGAAAATGCCGAGTTCGGTAAAGCTCGGCGTACGCCCCATGATTTTTAGAACGCGCGCGTATTCTTCCGAGTTCAATTTATGTTCAGCGGCAGTAGCCTGATTAACTTCAGGTTCAGCTGGTTTCGTATTTTGTTTTTTCATTGCGGTTGCGGTCATTGTCATTTCTCTAAATTCCCTTCTCCTTGCAGGGAGAAGGTGCCCGAAGGGCGGATGAGGGGGAGGTGAGGCAATGTAAACTTTCAGAATAATCATTGCCTCCCGTCCCCCTCACCCAGCAAATGCTAAGCTCATTACGCTGCGCTCCATTCACTAAGCATTTGCGTCCCTCTCCCTGCAGGGAGAGGGGAAAGTTTTTCATCATGCGACAGCCTCATACAAACTCTGAAACAATTTCAACCCAGCGGTTTCGCCTTGCAATTCATTCACCGCGTTTTCCGGGTGCGGCATCATGCCCATTACTCGCCCGTCGGCGCTGATAATACCCGCGATGTTATTCATCGAACCGTTGGGATTATCCGCATAACGAAACACAATCCGCCCTTCGTCTTCCAGCATTTTAACTGTGTCCGCTTCGGCGGTATAATTGCCGTCACCATGCGCGATGGGGCAGGGAAAGGTTTCGTCCTTGCGATACTGGCGCGTGAAATCGGTATTGTTATTTTCAGCGCGCAGCGGCGTGAATTTACAATTGAATTTCAGATGCCCGTTGCGTAACAAAACACCGGGTAACATGCCGGCCTCGCACAAACTTTGAAAACCGTTGCATACGCCCAGAACGCGCACGCCTTTCGCGGCAACTTCACGCACCGCGCCCATAACCGGCGACAGCGTCGCAATCGCGCCGGTGCGCAGGTAATCGCCATAACTGAACCCGCCGGGCAGGACGATTAAATCTGACGCTGGCAGCGCTGTTTCCGTATGCCAGATAAACTTGGTTTCAAACCCTGCGGCACGCAGGGCGCCTGAGATATCATGCTCCCGGTTCGTGCCGGGGAAGACCAAAATGGAGGCTAGCGGTTTGTTTTTCATTTCTAATTCAGGGGGCCTTTTTTATTTGCGCTGCGGTGATTATCTGTATAATGATTATCACCGTCTGTGCAAAGCAAAAATTAACGAAAAATTGCGTGACACAGCGGTTTTTGGGCGCTATATGTGCCCGCTCTTTCCCTCGGGGTGCCATGTCTCTGTTTTCGCCCAAGCGCAAAAAAATCTATGAAGGCAAGGCCAAGGTCCTGTACGAAGGGCCCGAACCGGGCATGCTCATCCAATATTTCAAAGACGACATTTCCATCGGCAGCGAGAAAAAGGAAACCGTGAACGGCAAGGGCGTTTTGAACAACGCCATTTCATCCTTCCTGATGGCCAAATTGGCTGAGATTGGCGTGCCGACGCACCTGATTAAAAAGCTCAACATGCGCGAACAATTGATCGCGCAGGTGGATATGATCCCCATTGAAGTCGTCGTGCGCAACGTCGTCGCCGGTTCATTGGTGAAACGTTACGGCCTGGAAAAGGGCAAAGCCCTGCCGCGCGCCATCGTGGAATATTATTTGAAAAAAGACGAGCTGGGCGATCCGATGGTGTCGGAAGAACACATCACTGCCTTTGGCATCGCCAGTCTGCCGGAACTGGATGAGATTTATTCGCTGTCCATGCGCATCAACGATTATTTGTCGGGCATGTTTTTGGGCATGGGTTTGCGCTTGGTCGATTTCAAACTCGAATTCGGGCGGCAGTTTTTATCCGAACACGAACTGCGGATTATCGTCGCGGATGAAATTTCCCCCGACCATTGCCGCCTGTGGGACGTGAAAACCAATGAAAGTCTGGACATGGACGTCTGGCGCGAAAAGCAGGGTGACATTATGACAGGTTACCGCGATATCGCCGCACGTTTGGGTGTGTTTCCGGATACAGCGGGCGGCAGCGACGGCGGCGGGGATATTTTATCCATGTCCGACGCCGCCGAACGCGCAAACACCAAAGAAGAGGCAAAACGATGACGGTTGCAAGAATTTATATCACGCTGCGTAAAGGCATCCTGGACCCGCAAGGCCAGGCGGTTGCTGGCGCATTACGCGGCCTCGGTTTTGACGGCGTCGAGGATGCGCGCCAGGGCAAGGTCATCGAATTAAAACTCAAAGACGGCGCGGGTACGGCGGAAACAAAAACCCAATTGGAAAAAATGTGCCAGCAATTATTGGCCAATCCGGTGATGGAAGATTACCGCGTTGAGATGATCGGCTGATGAACTCTATGAATAGGGCCGACGCGCTCGCCCAGCTCCCGCACGTCCTGGCGCAAACCGATTTGCAAGGTTTCGCGCATAAACATTCCGGCAAGGTGCGCGACAGTTATTACGGCAACGGCCCGCGAGTAATTATTGCGACGGACCGCATCAGCGCCAGGTCCTCAACCAGATGGCGGCCTTTTGGTTCGACCAGACGCGCGACATCATTAAAAATCACATCATCGCCACGCCCGATCCGAATGTGACGGTCGCGCAGGAATGCAAACCGCTGCCCATTGAAATGGTCGTGCGCGGTTATATCACAGGCGTGACGGGCACCTCCATGTGGCACAAATACGCTGCGGGTGGGCGCGAATTTTGCGGCCATACCTTGCCCGAAGGCATGCGGAAAAATGACCGTCTGCCGACGCCATTAATCACGCCTTCGACCAAGGAAAGCGAAAAAGGCAAAAACGACCGTTCGGTTTCGCCGCAAGAGCTATTGGAATTTTCCGGTGTCGATCCCGCGCTTTATGCGCAGATTGAAAAAACCGCCCTGGCGCTGTTCGCGCGTGGTACGGAAATTGCCGGGCGTGCAGGTTATATCCTAGTCGACACCAAATACGAATTCGGCCTGGACGGCGCGGGCGAACTGGTTCTGATTGACGAAATCCACACACCAGATTCTTCGCGCTATTGGCGCGAAGCGGATTACGCCGCCCGTCAGGTTTTGGGCGAAGAACAAGATTACTACGACAAAGAATTCATCCGCCTCCAACTCGCCGCGCGGGGGCTCAATAAATTCGGCATGGAAGCCGAACTCGCCAAACTCCCCGGCGATTTATTCGCCGAAGCCGCCTTGCGCTATGTCGGCGTTTGCGAAGCCGTCACCGGAAAACCCTTCGAATACGAAATCGGCGATCCTTTACCGCGCATCGAGCGCAACGTGCGCGAATACCTGTCCCGCCGCGCGGCATGAGTGTTTGGATTAAAAGCGATCTGGAAATTCTGGGCGGCCGTCACGTGCATATTGCCCGCGCGGTGGAGCAGGTGGGCGCGCCGATATTTAAAACCCGCAAACCCAATTTCGCTACGCTCGCCGATTTGATTATTCAACAGCAGGTTTCCGTCGCCGCCGCGCGTTCCATCAAAAACCGCCTGGCTGGATTGCTGACGGATATCACCGCCGATACTGTTATGGCCGCGATGGACAAAGATCTCCGCGCCGTCGGACTGTCTGCGCAAAAGGTAACGTATATCCGTGACCTGTCCCACCACGTTTCCGACGGCCGCCTCGACATCGCCGCATTGAAAAAATTGGACGAAATAGAGATCGAGAAAAAACTCACGCAAATCAAAGGCATTGGCCGCTGGACGGCGGAGAATTATATGCTCTTTGCCCTGCAACGCCGCAACGTCTGGCCCGCGCATGATCTGGCGCTCCAGGAAGGCATGCGCAAACTCAAAAAACTAAAAACCCGCCCGACGCCAAAGGAAATGGATGTCATCGGCGCGCGCTACGCCCCGCATCGCAGCGCGATGGCGCTGTTCGGGTGGCATTACCATGAAAATAAGAAGGGAGAGGTGAGATAGAAGAAGGGAGAAACATTATCTCCTATCTCCTATCTCCCCTCTCCCTTCTAGTGCTGTAAGCACGCCATGCAACGTCCGCAATTCCTGATCGGTCAGGTTTGCGCGCTTAAACAGCGCCGCCAGGTTTTGCAGCATATTCGGTTTCTGCTCTTCCGTCGTGAAAAATCCGGTCGGCTCCAGTTGTGTAATCAAACGCTTTAAAAAATAATCCACGTCCTGTTGCATTGCCAGCGCGTTCGCA
>JABDAM010000032.1 GCA_013289145.1 Alphaproteobacteria bacterium
GCCTCGGGATGGCGCACTTTGCGGCCCGCCATGCGCAATCCTTCAAAAGCTTGCGGCGAGGTGACTTCGTGCACCAGGTGGCGGTCTATGTATAGGACGCAGGTGCCGTCATCGAGTTTTGTAACAACGTGCTGGTCCCAGATTTTTTGATAGAGGGTTTGTGGTGAAGTCATTGTCACTCTTAAATAATCTCCTTTTGCGGATAATGCAAAGCATGATATCAATTTAAACTTGCGAATCAAAGGTGTTGCTCAGGGGGACAAATGGCAGCCGATAGTTCAGTAGCGGAAAAGTTGGATTTGGATATGGTGTCGCGTAAAGCGTCAAATGCGTCAGAGTCTTTTGATCCGAATAAACCTGTCACCAAACGTTATGAGGAAATTCACGCGCGCCTGGAACGGTTGCGCGAAATGGTTGAAGAAACCAAAAACACCGCGCGTCAAATGACCGAGGTGCAGGGCATGTCCGCTGCCCCGTCCGAAGCTGTCCCGCCGGTTACAGCAACCATTACGCCAAGACCTTCCGCCCCGGCGGCAAAGGCGCCAGTCCAGGCTGCAACGTCCGAAAATTCTACTGCCACGCGCCCGGCGGTTCCCCCCATCGCACCGCCTCGCGAAGGTAATCCGGTCCGTGCGACGGTGGGCCGTCCCGGCGCTGCCGCTCCGACTTCTTTCCGCCCGCGCGAAGTGCCGCCAAAGGCTCAGCCAAATATCGGTTCCCCCGCCGCCGCGACCGCGGCTGCCAGTGCCGCCGCCGTTGCCGCGCGCAAGCTGGTTGAGGCCGCCAAAAATTCCGCCGCGCCGATCAGGCCCGCGGCGAATACAAGCCAGGCCGGAACGCAAAATCAGGCCGCCAGCCAGACTGCTACGGCATCTGTTCCCGTTTCCATGGCGGACGTTCAGAAATGGAAAAAATTGAGCAAAAAGAAAGACTTGGGCGCAATATATAAAGTGTTGCCTGATATCGGAATCTGGGCGACAGGCGCTTGGCTTGCGGGCGCTGTCCTATATCTGGGCGGCGAAGTGGGTTGGGCAAACGTCCTGAATATGCCCGCGCACCAATTGGGTTCGGTTATCGCGGGGATCGCCGCGCCGATTGCCTTAATATGGATGGGCGTGAATTACCTGCGCCGTCACCAGGATATTAAAGAGCAAATGGCGCCGTTAATGGCCCAGATCGACCAGTTGATTAATCCGAACAAGGCTATTGAAGCGCGCATTGATGCCGTGGCCGACGGCCTGCGCCGCCAGGCAAATGAACTCATCACCGCGACCCAGCAGGTGGAAAAAACCCTGAACCATGTCCGCGACGGCTTGCGCACCGACATGGAAAAAATGGTGGAATATGCGGGACTTACGGGCAAACATTTAGAGCAAGCTTCAACTTCCATGGCTAACCGCACGACACAGCTCGCGCGCATGACCGAACAGATGCACGGCCGCCTCGCGACCTTTGAAGAACACGCGAAGAGTGGTTCCGAACGTCTGGATCAATCCGTCAATGATATGATGTCAAAGGCACAGGGCGCGACCGATAAACTAGAACGCCAGAGCAACAATATTATCGCCGCGCTCCACGCCGCCAATATGCGGATGGTGCGCACGGCGGATGATCTCGACAGCCGCATCGGCCAGATCGCCAATTTCGCCGACCAGACCGCGGCGCGTTTCGGCGGCATCGCGGCCGAGTTCGCGCGCCATGGCGCGGTCGTGGATACGGCCGGCCAGGTGATGCGCGAACAGCTGACGGCATCACAGGAACAATTCGCGGGGCAGCTGACCGACATGGGTTCCGCGATCAGTAATTTTGCCACCCTGGGCTCTAACCTGACCGGCGCGGTCACAGGCTTCCGCGACGCGGCGGAGCATGTGGTGGTAGAGGCTTCGCAACAGATCAATAAATATACCGAAACCATGCAAACCCGCCTGGAGACGACCGTCAAATTAATGGCTGAGGCGATGGATGAGCGTTTGCATCAATCGCAAGCTTCCCTCGACCGCTCCATCGGCACGACGGTGAGTAAGGTGACGACGCTGGACCGCATGATGGCGCAGCGCCTTGAAGAACTGCAAACCGTCCTGACGGATGCCGCCGACGAAACCCCGCGCATGGTGGAATCGATTTTGAACGACACCACGCGCCGCCTGCTCGATATGGATACGCGTTTCGGCAATTCCGGCGCGCATATCGCGGATCAATTGAAAACCTTGGAACGCAATATCGACGTGCGCCTCCAGGCCATGGGCATCATCGCCGAACGCATGAGCGAAGACGCGACGGATTCCATGAAACAATCGATGATCTCGATTTTCAATGAGCTACAGGAAATTCAGGAACAATTCACCGGCAGCGCGCGCGACACCAACAGCAACCTGAAAACCTTCCACAACGATCTGGCGCAGACGATTGAGGCCTTGGGCCACGTCGCCCGCCGCGCGACCGACCGGACGGTGGAACGGATTTTGATGCTGAACGCGGGCGTCAGCCAGCGCATTATGGATCTGCGCGAAACGGCTGAAACCGCCGCCAGCGCGGGCCGCGAAACCGCCGTTGCCTTGACCCAGCACATCGGCATGGCGCGTGAAGTGAACGACCAGATCAGCCAGGCCACAACGCGCATGGTTTCGGCCAGCACCGGCGCGGCGGCGGATCTGCGCGATGCTTCGGGCCAGGCGATGGCCCAGGCGGAAATCGTCAGCCACGTAATCGGACGCGAGGCGCAATTGCTGCGCACAGCCACGGCGGACGCGGCGGCAAGTTTGGATGATGCGGGCAGCACATTAGAAATGGCGCGCAGCCAATTATACGCTTCGGTTTCCGCGACGGCGCAATTGATCACGGATATCGTGCGCGATCTGCAAAGCCAGCAAAACAATTTTGATGCGACGACACAATCCAGCGCGCAAACCCACGCGGCGATGTATCAGGAAATCATGCGCCTGCGCGACGTGACCCAGGCATTGAACGGCCAGTTAAAGAGCACCGCCCTGGCGACCGATGAACGCGCGCAGGAAATCCGCGGCCTCACCACCCGTTTGGGCGAGGTGACGCTGGGCATGAAAGCCGCCATTCAATCCGGCCAGGCCGGCTTGAACGACAGCGCGGACCGCCTGGAAAATATCGGCTCCGGCACGCGCGACGCCTTGATGGCGCAAAGCACAAAGCTGGCGGATATCGCCGAACAAATCGCGCTGCGCAGTTACAGTATCGCGAATTCCTTTGAAAAACAGCAGCGCGAAATTCAGCAAAATGCTACCCAGGGCGCGGCCACCATTGAAACCATGGTGGAAAAAATGCGCGACGGCGTGGCGGCGATCAGCCTGTCCGCGGAAAGCTCCGCGCGCGATCTGGATTGGCTGTGCCGCCATATTCAGTCCGCGGGCGAAGCCGTTGAATACATGGGCGAACAGGCGCAAGACGCCATGAACCGCGCGCGTGAAGCCATGGTGGTGAGCGAGGCATCCCTGCAACGCAGTACTTCCAGCGCGCGTCTTAACCTGTCCGAACTCGCGGCGCGTTATAGCGCCGAGGGCGTGCGCGTGAACGGCATCAGCGGTGATCTGGCGCAATCCTATGACAGCGCCATCAAACGGTTAGAAAGCCTGGGCCATGAATTGGCGGGGCAAAGTTTCCTGACCTTTGATACCCTGTCCGAACTCGGCACGCTGTTCGACGCGCGCATCGCGCAACTGCGTGATGGCGGCGATCTAGCTAACAGCCAGTTGAATAATGCGGTGGAAGCGATTGAACGCAACCATCAGGCGCTCATCACCACGGCGGATATGGCGTCGCAACAGCTGGCGGAAATCAACAACCAATTGGCGCAAACGCAGCAAAGCACCGATATGTCCACCGATCACGCCCGCACGCGCGTTGAGGCAGTGCGGCGCGAGCTCAGCGCCTATGCGCAGGATCTGATGATGATGGTCGCGCAGGCCAGCGGCCAGATTGATGCCGCCGCCGCCGGTTTCGGCGCCAAGGCGGACGCAGTACGCGGCGCGGCGAATGAAAACATCAACCTGATGGGCGAAATGGGCGCGCGGGTGCGGGGTGAAATCGAAACTCTTGTACGCCTTGTCAATGAAGCGATGCAGCCGGAGGGCGGCGTGTTGAATGCGGCGGTTGATCGTCTGCGCCAGCAATCCGAAGCGCTGATGCGCCAAACGCAACAATCCTTCCAGGAGATGGAACGCTACAGCGCCCGGGCGGTGCAAAGCGCGCAAACGATTGAGCAAAAAGCCGGCCGCGCGGCGCAACAGGTTCAGACAGCCGGCGCGCAATTCACGCGCCAGGGCGAACAGATGGCCGCCGTTGGCCAGGAAGCGGCGAAACGCATCGCCAGGGCTTCTCAGGTGGTGCAGGACCAAACGCAAAACATGAAATCCGTGTCCGAACGCGCGGCGGCGGTGATGGCGGGATCGGGACAACAGGTGCAACAAATCCTGGCGAACATCACGCAGCAGCTGACGCAGATTGAACGCGCCAATACCCAGGCCGGTGAAACAGTCCAGCGTTTGACGCAATCGGAAAACCGCGCGCGCCGGGATGTCTTTTTGAATACGGCGAAATTTATTGTCGAAGGTTTGAACTCGCTGGCCATCGACCTGACCCGCGTGCTCGACGCCCAGGAAGCCGCGCGTGTCTGGGCGGAATTCAGCAAAGGCGACACGGGTGCCTTTACGCGCCGGTTCGTGCAGATGCGCGATGACATTCCGATGCAGCGCCTGCGCCAGCGGTATGAAAACGACAATGAATTCCGCACCTATGTCGCGCGTTATTTCCGCCAGTTCGAGGAATTGTTCGAACAGGCCATTGCCACCGATCATAACGATCTGCTGGCGACGACGCTGACGACGTCGGATGTGGGTAAGCTTTATACCTACCTGGCGGGCGCGCTGGGGCATAATAAGTTAAAGGCGCGGGCGGCTTAGAAAACGGTTGCCTTTCACCGGCAATTTTGCTTAGTAACGGCTCCAATACCGATTAGAGCGGTTCAGTAGCTCAGCGCCCGCGCACGAATGTGCGCCAAGCAAAGACTACCGCTGTTCATTCGTTTGTTTCATGTGGCTCAGTAGCTCAGCGGTAGAGCAGAGGAATCATAATCCTTTGGTCGGGGGTTCAAATCCCTCCTGAGCCACCAAAAACTTATTCGCCCATGTTCGCGGATATTCACAAAACCATAAAAACATCAGCGAAATATGGAGTTTTATGGTCACTGCCGTTCCCTATTATTCCTTTACATCCGGCTAAGTTAGGGGTATTATTGGGGGCATTGGAGCAAAAACTCAAACACGATACCCCCAAATGGCCCTGACCGATCTTTCCTGCAAAAATGCTAAATGCGGCGAAAAGCCCAAGAAAATGGCCGATAGCGGTGGTTTGTATCTATATCTTTCGCCCAGCGGGGCCAAACTTTGGCGCATGAAATACCGCTTTATGGATAAAGAGAAAACTTTATCTATGGGCCAATATCCAAACCTTTCCCTAGGTGATGCCCGAAAGCAGCGTGATGAGGCCAAGGAGCTATTAAAACAGCACGTTGATCCTTCCCTTGCCAAAACCCAAATTAAACAACAGGCGCGGCTTGACCATGGCAATACTTTTGAAGCGGTAGCACGGGAATGGCTGGCGCAAGGCGAAGAAAAATGGGCGAAGAATACCGCCAATGATAAGCTCACCCGCCTTGAACGTGATATGTTTCCACAAATTGGCAAAATGGCTGTGAAGGACATTACCCCAAAAATTCTTCTAGCTGCGTTGCGCAAGGTGGAAGGTAGGGGGTCTTACGAAGTTGCCAAACGGCTGCTGCAAACCTGCAACCAGATATTCTTTTATGCAGTGCGCACAGAGGTTTGCCCGAATAACCCTGCCCTGGCACTTAAAGGCGTTTTGAAAACTCGCCCCGTAAAACACTTTTCTGCAATAGAGGCCAAAGAATTACCGGAGTTTTTGAGCTTACTAAAACAAAATAAAGCCCGCCTATTCCCACAAACGATTCTGGCAATCCGCTTCATGTTGCTGACTTTTGTCCGCACAGGTGAAATGATAAATGCCAAATGGCCGGAAATAGATTTTAAGGCGAAGGAATGGCATATCCCGGCTGAGCGCATGAAAATGCGCCGCGCGCACATAGTCCCACTGTCACGACAAGCCATTGCCATTTTGGAAGAATTAAAAGAATTTGCACGCGGCGAAGATAGCTGGATTTTTCCGAGCGTATTGAATCCACGCAAACCTATTTCCAACAACACGGTTTTGCAAGGCATTAAGCGAATGGGTTATAATGGCCGTATGACAGGGCATGGCTTCCGCGCTATGGCGCGCACGATTCTGGATGAAGTTTTGCATGTCCGACCAGATTACATCGAACACCAGCTTGCTCATGCCGTCCGCGATCCCAATGGCCGTGCCTATAACCGTACCGCACATTTGGATGAGCGCCGCAAAATGATGCAAAAATGGTCGGATTATGTTGATGCCACGGCCCAAGAGAAAAAGGTTATCGTTGGGCATTTTGGTCGGAAGTAATACGTTCTATAATCATTGCTCTGGCACGGCTAGGCTGATCCCCGAAAACTCTGTCCGCACAGAGCCGCCGCGCCTTTTGACTGCGGATTCCATTGCGGAGGAAATTACATGGGATTACCCCAACCTGATTTATTGTCTTTATTACAAGCTGTTGACTATATATCCACGCAATCTGGCGAGTCAGAAAATATCGCTGGGGCGGCGCTATTTGACGCATTAAAAAAGCAAAGTTTGAAAGTCAGCGCCAGCACAAAAAGCATTCGACATTTAGACTCTAATGCAAGAGCAAACGCCGAAGAAGATGATCAAGACCCGAACGGCGTTTATACGTTCTTTGGTGGTAACGATTTCATCCCCGCCGTATATTGGCACAAAGTTGGTTACGAAAAAATGATGCACGAAGCAAAATCAGGAGCTTTAAACGCTATTGATGGTATTTTTGACTCTGCGGTTCGGAATCAATTTATTTCTTATAACTCCGGCGTTATTGAGGGCTATTATATTAATCCGGTTATTTCACGAAGTGATATTGATGTTTGGCTCGCCTCATTGCTGCAAGAAAATAAATTCGGGTCAATGAATGAGCGGATAGAGAATAGTTCGAAAGATTCTACCAAAAATATTGGGCGGCCATCACCAAAAATGCAGATAGAATCAACCGTGGAGGCACTACAGACCGAATCCGAATTTTGGAATCTCCCTCGTGTCACGCAAGCGCAGAAAGTTAGCGATAAATGCGGAAAATTGTTGGGTGAAAAGGGTTGGGGAAGCAGAGCCGTTCAAAATCACATTATGCGGTACGAAAAAGCATCGAGACGTGCAGCAAAAGAATAAAGGTCATAAAGTAATTTTTTACATTCTATCTTGCTGCATCATCATGCAGCATGTGCATAATCCTGAACCATCGCAACCAACAAAGAAAGGCGATGGTAATGCAATTCCAAAATCTCAATCTCAACAAACCCGCATATTCCGTAAACGAAATGCTGGAAAACCTACCCTTTGGCCGAACCAAGCTATATGCCGTGGTTAAGAATGGGGAATTGAAAGCAACGAAACTGGGGAAAAAGACTCTTTTTCTTGCGAGAGATGTGGCCGATTTTTTAATGGCTTTGTCTCCAATGCAAAATGGAGGCCGTCATGCAGCCAAATAAAAAAACCGCCCTTGCAGGGGCGGCTCTCTTAACAACTTCTGAAAATCATTATAATAATTCTGCCAATAGTTTTCAAGAAGTTAATCAGCTTGCGCTTAATTTCTTGCCCGCCTTGTTATCGCGCTGGCTACCTGGCGGTTCGTTGCGCGGCTGCGAATATGTCGCACGCAATCCCCGGCGCACGGATAATAAACCCGGTTCTTTTTCCGTAAACACAAATACGGGCCGTTGGGCTGATTTTGCAACTGGCGATAAAGGCGGTGATGTAATCTCTTTGGCTGCGTATTTGTTTGATGTTAGCCAAGGCGAAGCCCGCAGCCGTATTGAAAAAATGTTGGGGGTGTAACATGGCTGACGTAATCAACAATTTTAACCCCCTCACCGCGGAAGAAAAAACCGCCAACTTTGACAGCAAAAATTCCAATAAAGAGGAAGGCACCGCGGTTACGCCAATTCCAAATGATGTAACGCTTGATCCTCCCAAGCATTATTTAGGAATCCTTTCAAAAATTTGGAATTATTATGACGAACGCGAACGGTTAATCCTCCATGTCTGCCGCTTTGATAAAAACGATGGCGGTAAAATCGTTTTGCCGCTCACTTATCGCCAATATCAAAATGGCACCCGGCAATGGGCTTGGAAAGGGTTGGATGAACCGCGCCCAATTTATAATCAGCACCTGTTAGTAAAATACCCTGATAAGCCCGTGCTAATTGTTGAGGGCGAAAAAGCCGCGGATGCTGCACAGGCAATCTTCCCAGATTATGTTGTCATTACTAGCCCGAACGGGGCCAACGCCGCCAACTATGCCGACTGGTCGTTACTGGCCGGGCGGATTGTTTTTATTTGGCCTGATCATGACGCAGAGGGTCTAATTTATGCTGCCGATGTTGCGCGTATTGCATTGGCAGTTGGGGCCGTATCGGTGGCGATCGTGCAAGTGCCGAAGATATTTCCGGACAAATGGGATTTAGCTGACATCTTGCCGCCCGGCATTTCGCATGAATGGCTTGCGAAAGCCATTTCGGATGCCACCGTTGTTAACAAAAATTTTTTCCAACCCGAACTAGAATTGGAGATCAAGTGCATGAGGGACATTGAAATGCAGCCTATTAACTGGTTATGGCCTGACCGCATCGCGCGCGGCAAACTTACTGTAATTGCCGGAAATCCCGGACTGGGTAAGAGTCAGCTTACGGCATATATTGCGGCAATCATCACAACAGGCGGCACATGGCCGGAGGATGAAGGTACGGCTGCGATTGGTGACGTAATTATTTTATCTGCCGAAGATGATGCTGCCGATACAATTAAACCTCGCCTGCTAGCGGCGGGTGCGGATGTAAGCCGTTGTCATGTGTTAGAAGCCGTTAAGGTGATCAATAAAGATGGAAAAAAATCCACCCGCACTTTCAATCTTGAAGAAGACGCCAACAAACTCGCGCAAGCGTTAGAGCGGCACGGTAATATCAGCGTCGTGATTATTGATCCGATCAGTGCATATTTAGGAAAAGCAGACAGCCATAAAAATAGTGATATGCGGGGGCTTCTGGCACCGTTCGCCCAAATCGCGGCAAAATATAATGTTGCCCTTATTACCGTTACTCATTTTAATAAATCCGCTGGGCAAGAACCTATTGGGCGTGTGATCGGCAGTATCGGGTTAGTAGCTGCCGCGCGGGCGGCTTATGCCATCATCAAAGATGAGAAAGACCCCGCAATCCGTTATTTTATCCCACTTAAGAATAATGTTGGTAATGATAAAGATGGGTTTGGTTACAAAATTGAAACCGTTGTGCTGCCGGAGGGAATTGCTACGTCGAAGATATGCTGGCAGCCAAACTTAGTAGACGCCCAAACTATTCTTTCAGCTAAACCAGCATCCAAACCAACTGCAACCACGGCAGCAGCGGATTTTTTGCTGGAACTTTTAACTAATCAGAGCCCCATGCTTTATGCAGATATTCTGAAAGAGGCCGAAGGTGCGGGGTACAATAAGTCGTCTATGCAACGCGCTAAAAATCGCCTTGGTGTTAAAAGCCGTAAGCTGGGCATGCATGAACCATGGGTGTGGTTTTTACCTTTGGAGAATATGCATCCTGTACCTCGCTATGAAGGTGTCGAAGATACCGAAGAATCCAAAGATAATAACGGCGGGGATATGATGTCTTCACAGACTTTACTAGATCAGAAAGATGGCAATGAAGGCGCTACATTCAAACACATGCGATCTTCGGCATCTTCGATGCCTTCGCAACCTTCGAAGGAAATTGCATGACAAGTCATTTTCAGAAATTGGAATGCGGCGCAAAAACCCGCAACGGAACGTCCTGTGATAGCCAAGAATTAGGCCGTGGAGGCCGTTGTCGGCTTCATGGCGGATTGAGTACCGGGCCAAAGACTATTGAAGGCAGGCGGCGTTCTGCATTGAATATTGGGAAGAGCTACGACGACTTGCTAGCAGAAAAACAAAAAAGGCAATTTCGCCACCAGTACGCGCATGCGCGCGTGTAAACCGCCTTCAACCTAATTTTCAGAATCTCACACGCACGCGCACGCATAAACCCGAATTTTCTAACCCTCACGCGCGCGTATACGCATAAACCTATTTTTGGCAGCTAGGGTTAATTTTCGGAGTCTCACGCGTACGCGTACGCATAAACCCTATTTTTTAGCCAGCGTGATATTCACCGGGCTATCGTATTTGTTATCCGCGCCGGATGCTGAATCAATCGCCCATCCAATGCCACCACCCAAAATAATGTTGCCGACCGTCGCACCTGCCGCGCCAGAATGGTTGAGGTAGGTTGCCTGTTCATAGCCGCGCTTGTCGCATTTGATAGTGATGTCGTATTTGGTTTTCTCGATGTTAACCGAACCCGGCGTGCTGGCCACCGTGCCGATGGGCATGTCCTGCCGTATCAGCGTGCAGCTTGCCCCGGCGGGGTTAGTATTAATGGCGATTTCTTGGGAACGGCCTTCGATAATACTTGAACAGGCTGTCACACAGCCCGTAAGTGCCACGAGTCCGATAATGGGGATAATACGCATCGTTTTTCCTTTAAGTTGGCAGTTGAAAAAGCCGCCAGTTTTTTAGCTGGCGGCGATAGAAAGATTTAGAAGCTGTAATTCAGCCCGGCGGTGTAAACCCACGCATTGTCGGCGATGTTTTTGAAGTCGGCGGTTTGATAACGCACCAGCCCTCGCAGATTCAAATTAGGCAACAAGTTCACCTGTGCGCCCCCGCCAATCCGCCAATCAATCTCACTTTTGCTGACGCTGCCGAGGCCGCCAAAGCCTGCTTTGATATGGTCCCATGCAAGCCCGGTGGTGGCGATTAAATCAACCCGGTTAGCGATTACAGGCAGGTAGCCCATCGCATCCAGCGTCGCGCCGTGCATTTGCACTTTGCCTGTCAGTGGCACCAAGGCAACTGTGCTGGGGCCAACTGTCGTCCCTGCGGCGACATTCTTAGTTTCGTTGGTCGTGTCGAAATAACCCAACTCCGCGCCCCAATACTGTGCCGGGCGTACGCCCACATGGACATTGCCGCCGTTTAGGCCGCGTTCTAAAATTGTGTTACCGTCCAACGCCAGACCGCCACCTAGCCCGTAATCGTTATTGTATTTTAGGTGCGTGAATTGATAATCCGCGCCCACATACGGATGCAGGTTGGTTGTCCAATCATCCGCGTGTGCTGGCATGGCTGCGACGGCGGCCAGCGCGGCAGCGAGTGCAAAAGTTACTTTATTCATCGGTTTTCTCCCCCAAGGTTGATAAGAAAAAAGCCGCCAGAGTTTCCTCTCTGGCGACCGGGGATTCAAAACCGTCAACAATAGGAAAACGGCGCGATGGCCTTTACCCTTGCGGGCTGGACATACACCACCGCTCCCCGGCCATAGACCGAGAAGCGGCACCCATGATGCCTATCTCTTTTGAGGGGAAAGGCATCAATGACGGCTGTGCCAGCCGCCTATTATTGAGAGGTTTTGAAGCCCCATCACCTACCCACATGGGCAAGTGACGGGGACATTTTATGCTGGAATTGGTGAAAGGGAAAGGGGGGATTATGTTCAGGCAGTTTCTAAATATTCCGCCTTATGCTATCTACCGCGGGCAAGTAATGACAGAGGAAACCAATGACTAAAAAAGCCCCCCGACGCATAGTGGCGCAGCCATATGATTTTTCCGTACAGGATTTAGTTGATAAAATTGAGGGCGGAGACATTGATTTAAAGCCGGACTATCAACGGAATTATGTTTGGGGGGCAAATGATGAAACCGAAAACAAAAGATCGCGGTTAATTGAGTCTCTTTTGCTTAATATTCCAATTCCTGTGATTTATTTTGCAGAACAAGCAGAAACTTTGAAATATGAGGTAATTGATGGACAGCAAAGATTAAAGACATTCCAAGATTTTCTTAGCAATAAGTTTCCACTCACAAAATTAGAAATTCGGGATGATGTGAACGGAAAGCTTTATTCGGAACTTGAACAAAGGGATAGGGATGAAATTAGGAAAAGGTCAATCCGAGCTATTGTTGTTCTCAATGAGTCGGATGAAGAAATTAAATATGAGGTTTTTGAAAGATTAAACTTGGGCAGTATCCAACTTACTCCGCAGGAAATTAGAAATAATACTTTAAGGGGTACTTTTAATGATTTGCTTAAAGAATTGGCGAATGATGCAACTTTCAGATCATTGATCAATCTTAGATTAAAAAGCGACCAGAATAATATGGCACACGAGGAGTTAGTGTTGCGCTTTTTTGCTTACCACGATGGCGGTCTGAAACGGGTAGATCAGCTTTCATATTTTTTAACTAAATATATGAAAGAGCATAAAAATCTAAATAAGGATCAAATTTCACAATTTAGGGACTTATTTCATGCAACTATAAGGAAAATTAAAAAATATCTAGGGGAAAAAGCGTTTTCTTTATATCAAACTAAAACGGGCACATGGAACACTACCTCGAATAGGTTATTGTTCGAGGCGGAAATGTTGGCGTTTGCGCAAGTGCCTGAAAAAAATATTACAGTGACACCTGCAAAATTCAAAGAAAG
>JABDAM010000033.1 GCA_013289145.1 Alphaproteobacteria bacterium
GTTTTTGCAAACGGCGCAGGAAATTTTAGGCGGCCCGAACCCCAACCGGCGCGATCCCAAACCGCCGATGCTTTATCTGGCGGAATGGCTGCGGGATTTGGCTTTTGGCACGGATGCGGATTCATTTCCGATGGCGGCGGATCCATGGGCCGAATGCCGGAAATGTCTGGCTGATGCGTATCGGCAGGGCAAAATTTCATCCGGCCCCAGCGACGGACCGCCGCGCGCGGGACCGTCCGGCCTGACGCCAACTTGACCCGCATGCGGGCGGCTGGCACAATCGCGCCATGTCACACCTCGGCCATGCCACGATGGAAGAAATGGAAGAGCGCTGCGCGAAAGCAGGGCTGAAACTGACGGAACCGCGGCGGCTGGTTTTGCAAATCCTGGTGGAATCTGAAGACCATCCCTCGGTCGAAATGGTCTATGAACGCGCGCGCATCAAGGATCCGAAGGTCGCCATGGCGACGGTTTACCGCACGCTGAACCTGTTTCATGAATTTGGTATCGTCACGCGCATCGATTTGAAAGAAAGTTTTGCGCGCTATGAATTGAACTGGGGTCATCATCACCATTTGATCGATGTCGAAACCGGCGAAGTGCATGAATTCCAGAACGACAAAATCGAAAAACTGAAATCCCAGATCGCGGCGGAGATGGGGTATGATTTGGTCGAGTGTGTTTTGGAACTCTATGGCCGCAAGCGCCACGCGGTAGCCTGAAAATCGGGCCGCATGTTTTTTATGACTGAAATCCAAATGCTCCTGACCGGCTGGTTTGTCGGTTTGCTCATTGCCATGCCGGTGGGGATGGTGGCGGTGATGTGTATCAAGCGCACGCTGCATTCCGGCTGGGTTTCAGGCGTGGCGACGGGGCTGGGCGCGGCGCTGGCGGACACGATTTACGCGGCCTTTGCCGCCTTTGGCATTTACGCCGTGCAGGATTTTTTGACGGAGCATCAATATACCATGCGTCTGGTCGGCGGCGGCGTTATGCTCTTTGTCGGCGTGAAATTGCTGTGGCAAAAAGCGAATGTGGATATGGATGCGGTTGAGGAAGAAGATGATCCCGACGCCTGGCACCGGATTTTGCATGCTTTTGTCACGGGACTGGTTTTGACGCTGACCAATCCGCTGACGCTGATTGCCTTTATTACCATTTTCGCCAATTTCGGCCTGACAGACGACATGGCGAGCTGGCGGGTGGCGCTGGTTTTCGTCGCGGGCGCGCTGCTGGGCGCTTCGACATGGTGGCTGTCCTTGGTGGGCGGCGTGACGCTGATTAAAGAAAAACTGCCTGCCACGATGATTGCGAAAATCAATACCGTTCTGGCGGTTTTCCTGGTGCTGGCCGGGGTTTATGCGGTTGTGACAGGGTGGCTGGAGAAGCCGCTGTTGAAAATATTGCATTAAGGAATTGGGAACTAGAAGTTATAGGAATTTAGGAAATGCGTTCCTCCTACAACTCCTATTTCCTACAACTCTTATTTCCTATAATTTAGGACTATGCGGATTCGCTCTCTCCTGATTGCTTTGTGCCTGCTGGCGCCTGTTGCGGCCCAGGCAGCCACGACGGATGTGGAGCAGCAGGGCGCATGGGTTTTGCGCACGGCGACTTCGGCGCAGATGACCAAGGATTATTTTTGTGCAAGCGAGGGGCATTTCGCGCGCGGTTACAGTTTGATCGCGGCGCGGAATTTACTGGGACAAAGCAGTCTGGTGATGATCTGGCCCGGCGCGAATTTGACGCCCGGCGCGACGGTGCCGCTGCGCATCAGCGCGGATCAAAAAGCGATTTTGGATGTTAAGGCGATGGTTAAAGCGCCGGATACTTTGGTTGCGGCATTGGGCTGGGATGATGACGCGCTTTCCACCCTGGGCGCGGCGCGGGCGATCACGGTGACGGAAAATAATCTGACGGTGCGTTATGACACCAAAGACAGCAACGCCGCTTTCAGCCGGGTGAATTCCTGTACGGCTTCCTTGCTGGACCGCCTGCCGACGGCGGCCGGTTTGTCGCCGGATGTTCGCAATGCCCTAAAGGCCGCCAATCTGGACGATGCCCACATGGTTCAGGTGCAGGACGGCAAAAAGGGCGCGGAAAATTTCCTGGTGAACGGCATTTTCGGCGGCTCAGCCGTGCTGGATAACGGCAATCCGGACATCAGCCAGCGCATGCTGGATTATATCGATCAATTGGAACTGGTTTGCGGTTCGCGTTTTTCATCCGAACTCGGCGCACCCGTGCCGGGCAAGGATGGCGATATCACGACGGCGGAGGCGAAATGTGACGCCCTGCATACGGGCACGATGACAGCTCTGGCTTTTGTCGGCGGCGGCGATCATCCGCGGGTCTATTACTTTGAAACCGACAAATCCCGCGCCGAACAGGCGAAGCAAATGCGGGATAAACTGGTGAATGGGCTGAAATAATATTTCCCTTCTCCCTACAGGGAGAGGGGAAAACATCTATAAAACTTTACACAATTGCAAGGAATTCCCGATAGGATAGAGTCGTGCTATGTATGGGCTGAACGTCCAGAAGGCACAAAAACCGGCAGAAACGCCCCAGTGAGCATGGAAAAAGACATGAAACATTCCGCCGTACAGCGCGCGCAGCCGGATTCTCTGCCGGGCTGGGTTTCAGCCGCCTTGGCCGCGACAGGGGACGTGGTTTATGAACTGGATTTGGCGCGCGGCGCCATTACCTGGCACGGCGATGTGGAGCAGCTGTTCGGCACGGCTTATGGCCTGGCGGCGCTGTCCGACACGCGCAAATTTTATCAGATCATTCACAGCAATGATTTATCCACGCGCATCAACGCGATTGAAGCGCATATCGCCTCGCATACGCCCTATGACTGTGAATACCGCGTGCGCGGCGCGGGCGGGAATTTCATCTGGGTGCATGACCGCGGCACGGCGGTGCTGGACGATGCGGGCCAGCCGAAAATCTTGATGGGCGTGATCCGCAGCGTCAATCACCGCAAACAGACTGAAGCGCAAGTCCACCACCGCGCGAGTTTTGATGAACTGACCGGCCATTTTAACCGCCAGCGTTTGCGCGACCGCCTCGGCGATGCGCTGAAACAGGCGCAGCGGTACGGGCATACCGGCGCTTTCCTTGTCATCGGCGTGGATAAATTATCCTTGATTAACGAAGCCTACGGCCACGACGCGGCGGATACGGTGATCATCCGCATCGGCCAGTTGCTGGAGGCGCATACGCGCGTGTCGGATTCCATCGGCCGTATTGGCGGTGATTTATACGGCGTGGTCCTGCCGCGCTGCGCGCCTGACAAAATGGCCATCGTGGCGGAAAAAATTCTGCGCGCCTGCCGTGACGCGGCGATTGAAACGAATGCGGGCCGTTTGCAGATTTCCGTTTCCATCGGCGGCGTGTCTTTCCCGGGTCTGACGCAGTCGGCGTTCGATATCATGACGAAGGCCGAAAGCGCCTTGCACGACGCCAAGGGCCGCGGCCGCGATTGCTTTATCGAATATCATCAATCCGACGAACAAATGGAATCCCACCGCAGCGCGATGGAAATCGGCCACATGGTGGTGGAAGCGATCAAGGATAACCGCGCGATGTTCGCCTATCAGCCCGTGGTGGAAGCGGCGAACGGCAAGACGATGTTTTACGAAGCGCTGCTGCGCTTGCGCGGCACGGACGGCGCGTTAATTCCCGCGGGAAAATTTATTCCGGCGGTGGAGCAGGTGGGTTTGGCGCGATTGGTTGACCGGCATGTTCTGGATATGGCGATCACGGATTTAGTGGCGAACCCGCATTTGTCGATGGCGATTAATATTTCGGGCCTGACGGTGGCGGAGCATTCCTGGCTGCGTGCGCTGATGGCGGCGCTGAAAGACAAGCCGGAAATCGCGCCGCGTTTGATTATTGAGATCACAGAAACAGAGGCGCTGCGCGACATTGAGGAAAGCGCGCGTTTCGTTCAGGCCGTGCGCGACCTGGGCTGCCGCGTCGCGCTGGACGATTTCGGCGCGGGTTATACGTCATTTAAGCATTTGAAAGCGCTGACAGTCGACATCGTGAAAATCGACGGCGGTTATGTGCGCGGCATTCACAATAACCGCGACAACCGCGTGTTTGTGCATTCGCTGATTGAGCTGGCGAAAACTTTTGGTCTGGAAATCATCGCCGAGTGTATTGAAGAACAAGCCGAAGCGGATCATTTCCGCCAGGAAGGCGTGCATTATATGCAGGGGTATTTTTACGGGAAGCCGGAGATTGGGATTCCTAAGGCGTAATTGTCATCCCGGCCAAGCACCGTAGGTGCGCAGAGCCGGGATCCCGTGACAATTATTCCCTCATCCTTCATGGGATCCCGGATCTTCGCCGCTAACGCGGCTCGTCCGGGATGACAGGTTAATGCTTCCGCGCCACGATCATTTTTTTGATTTCCCCAATCGCCCAGGCGGGGTTCAGGTTTTTCGGGCAGGTTTTGGTGCAGTTCATAATCGTGTGGCAGCGGTAGAGTTTAAACGGATCTTCCAGGTAATCCAGGCGTTCGCCTGTCGCCTCGTCGCGGCTGTCGGCCAGCCAGCGGTAGGCTTGGAGGAGGATGGCGGGGCCAAGGTATTTTTCGCTGTTCCACCAATAGCTGGGGCATGACGTCTGACAGCAGAAACATAAAATGCACGCGCTGGGCATGTCGATTTTTTGCTGGTCTTCGTGGCTTTGCAAACGCTCACGCGTCGGCGCGGCGCTGTCGGTTTTCAGCCAGGGTTCAATGGATTCCAACTGTGCATAGGCCATTTTCAAATCGGGCACTAGGTCTTTAACAACCGGCATATGCGGCAGGGGATAAATTTTCACGTCGCCATGCACGTCATCAATCGCCTTAATGCACGCCAGCGTATTCACGCCGTCGATATTCATCGCGCAGGAACCGCAGATGCCCTCGCGGCAGGAACGGCGGAAGGTGAGGGTCTGGTCTTTGTCGTTTTTAATATGGATGAGCGCGTCGAGCACCATCGGCCCGCAATCATCCAGATTGATTTCATAGGTATCAAGATGCGGATTTTGATCGTCATCCGGCGACCAGCGGTAAACCTGGAAATTCTTTACGCCCTTTTTGGACGCGGCGCGCGCGCCATCGGGCAGGACGTGCAGTTTGCCCTGCTTGACCTGTGATTTTCTATCGAGGACGAGTTCAGCCATGGGGCAGATTATCAGTCAATTTCAACGATTTGGCAAGATATAGGCGCAGTCGTGAAACCATTAATAGGGATAATTTAGTTGAATTTGGGCGCTCTGATAATTTAAACTAGGCATTGCAAGGAGATTACACATGAGCGGAACAAATCCTCTGCCCCCAGTAGGCAATTATTTTAGACGAGTTGCAGACCGCGCAAAGGGTTTTAAACTAACCAAATTCGATGCTGCTTTTACAACAATTTGCGCTCTTGAAGGGGTGGGCTTGAAAACAGGCCTGCTGCAGAGATTTCTGCTCGATTGTTATAAGATCTCTCCTGGCTTAGGCGCTTCACTTGGAGTTGTAACTATATGCACCCTGTATTTTGGCATAGGGAGTGTAGGGAGCGTGGTAACCGCGACTCTCGATATGCTTGCAGGAACGCATACCTATTATGATAGTTTGGAGCGTTTCATAAATAGCAAATACCGGCCTTGGCTTTGAAACACTCGACTTCATCAAATTCTAAAAAGCGGTCAATGTTAGAATAATCAATACACCCGTTTCTTTGGCGGCACGGCTTCAACGTCGTTCGTCAGCGTGTGCAACGTCACCGGGCGGTAACTGATTTGCGATTTGCCCGCGTCGTCCACCCAGATGACCGAATGTTTCATCCATTTTTCGTCGTCGCGTTCGGTGAAGTCTTCGCGGGCGTGGGCGCCGCGGGATTCCTGGCGGTTGACGGCGCCGTCGATGGTGGCGACGGCGTTGTACATGAGGTTGTCGAGTTCCAGCGCTTCAACCAAATCTGAATTCCAAATCAACGAACGGTCGGCGAGGGCGATATCTTTACGCTCGGCGAAGATCGCGTGCATGCGGTCTGCGCCCTCGCGCATCACATCGCCGGTGCGGAAAACGGCGGCGTGGTCTTGCATGTTCTTTTGCATTTTCAATCGCAATTCGGCGACGCGGGTTTTGCCGCTCGCATTCCGCGTGGCGTCGAAACGTGCGAGGATTTTATCGGCGTAATTCGCGGGCAATGTTTTGTGTTTTTCGCCGGGTTTAACGGTCTTCGCGGCCTGGTTCGCGGCGGCGCGGCCGAACACCACCAAGTCTAACAATGAATTGGAACCCAAACGGTTCGCGCCATGGACGGAAACACAGGCGGCTTCACCGATCGCCATTAATCCGGGCACGACACGGTTCGGATCTGACGCGGTTGGGTTGACGACTTCGGTGTGAATGTTGGTGGGGATGCCGCCCATGTTGTAATGCACGGTGGGCAATACCGGGATCGGTTCTTTCGTCACATCCACGCCTGCGAAAATACGCGCGCTTTCGGCGATGCCGGGCAGGCGTTCGTGAATGATGGCGGGGTCGAGGTGTTGGAGGTTCAGGTGAATGTGATCTTTGTTGGGGCCGACGCCGCGGCCTTCGCGAATTTCGATGGTCATCGAACGGGATACGACATCGCGGCTCGCGAGGTCTTTTGCGGAAGGCGCGTAGCGTTCCATGAAACGTTCGCCTTCGGAGTTGGTGAGGTATCCGCCTTCACCGCGCACACCTTCGGTAATCAGACAGCCTGCGCCGTAGATTCCTGTGGGGTGGAATTGCACAAATTCCATGTCTTGGAGCGGCAGTCCCGCGCGCGCGACCATGCCGCCACCGTCGCCGGTGCAGGTGTGGGCGGACGTACAGGAAAAATACGCGCGGCCGTAACCGCCGGTGGCGAGGACGACTTGATGCGCGCGGAAGACGTGAATGGTGCCGTCATCGAGGTTCCAGGCGACCACGCCGCGGCATGCGCCTTCGTCATCCATAATCAGATCGAGCGCGAAATATTCAACGAAAAATTCCGCGCGGTGTTTCAGAGATTGTTGGTACAGCGCATGCAGCATCGCATGGCCCGTGCGGTCTGCGGCGGCACAGGTTCTTTGCGCGCGGCCTTCGCCGAAATTTGTCGTCATGCCGCCGAAGGCGCGTTGATAAATTTTACCTTCCGCCGTGCGCGAAAAAGGCACGCCGTAGTGTTCGAGTTCGATAACGGCGGGAATGGCCTCGCGGCACATATATTCAATGGCGTCTTGGTCGCCGAGCCAGTCTGACCCCTTGATCGTGTCATACATATGCCAGCGCCAGTCGTCCGGGCCCATGTTGCCGAGGGCGGCGGAGATGCCGCCTTGCGCGGCGACGGTGTGGGAACGCGTCGGGAAGACCTTGGTAATGCAGGCGGTTTTCAAACCTTTTTCCGCCATGCCGAAGGTCGCGCGCAAACCCGCGCCGCCCGCGCCGACGACGACGACATCATATTCGTGATGAGTGATGGGATAAGATGACATGGTTTATCCTAATGCGATTTTGATAACGGCGAAGAGAGACGCGGCGCAGCCGAGCCAGATGGCGCCTTGAATGAGAATGAGGAGTGCGAGGCGCGTGGCTTTTTTCGCGATGTAATCTTCGACAATCACCTGTAGGCCCAGCCAGGCGTGATAGAACATATTAAAGATCGTGAGCAGCAGCAAAACCGCCGTGATGGGCGATGCCATCCAGTTGCGCACGATGTCGAAAGGTTGCTGCGACAGCAATGCGACGGAAACCGCAAGCCATGTCAGCAGCGGGATCAGTGCTACCGCCGTCATGCGCTGCACCCACCAATGGTGCGAACCGTCGTGCGCGGAACCCAGGCCGCGCGCGCGGCCCAGCGGGGTGCGGATGGATGGATCGTTAGCCATGAACAGCCCCCATGATTTGCGGCGCGGTCGTGAGGGCGAGGAGCCAGAGCAGCGCGGTGATAATGAACGACCCCAGCACGACCATAATCCCCGTTTGCGTCATGGTGGAGATTTCATAGCCTCTGCCCATATCCCAAAACAGGTGACGAATGCCGTTGAGCAAATGATAGGACAGCGACCAGGTCCAGCCGACCAGGAAAATCCGGCCGACGATGGAATGCGTGAAGGAAAGAAAACAACCGTATGCGGCGGGGCCGAACAGCACGGCATAAAGCCACCAGATCAAAAACAGCAGGCCGAACGCCAGCGCCATGCCCGTCGCGCGGTGCAAAATCGACAGCGACATTGAAATCTGCCAGCGATAAATGGACAGATGCGGCGAGGTGGGGCGTGGTTTCATTTTAGGCTCAGCGGTCGCCGCGGCGGTGTCGGACATGGAAATTCTTCCCTGATTGTCAAAGGTAATTATTTATAGAAGGATCCCACTGCAAAGCCAAGATGGCGTATAGTCAACAAATGAGAATTTATGCGAAATATACTCAGGGGCGAGATGGAGAAAGTTTGTGCCTTGTCACAGTAAGAAATAAGCTTTTCAACCAACCCTCTTCTTTCTTAATAATGTTTCCCGCTAAATCTTGCGGGGCTTTCTTTAGAAAGGTTTGGCGGAATTTTTGCCATTCATCACCGGAAAATATATTTTTCGCAGCTTCATAGGTTTTTCCTGATAGGGGAAATAAACCTGTATCATAAGCAAGAGAAAAGATGGGGGCGTTTTCTGCAGGCGCGCGCAAGCATCCCTCAAAAATCATTCGTTGCTGCTCCTGCGTGAATGGATTTTTTTTAATCAGCATTTTAGTGAGAAGATCGGTCCAGCGCTCGGGCGGGATATCAAGAACAAAACGGCAAGCATCAACAAGTTTGCTGGTCTCTGGATCTAAAACGCTTAAGCGGTAAGCAGCCCAACACTCATTCTCCTTGTTTTCACGCTCAACAAGTTTTGCAGCTTTTGGAGCGAGCCCGTAAGTGGAAAAAGGATGGGGTGTGTATTTCCCCCGGATGGTTTGAACTTCTATGAATGACATGCCAAGCACACGGCATAAACACGACATTTCTGATTCTAGTAATCTTCCCCCCTTGCTCAGTACTGCATAATAGGCGTCATCATTGCCATGCTTCAATACTGTGCCAAGAACGCTTGGTAAATCAGGCTGATGTAATTCATAGTCTCCCTGACAGCACATTCTGCCCTTGCGTTCCCCATCTTGATATTCGATTTTAGTGAGATCAAAGTTCGGGTGCGTGACAATGGCATTGATAAGTTTGTATTTAGTTTTATCATCAACGTCATTGCTTGGCGAATTTACTATAAGGGCTGCCAAGAGAGGCATGCGCAATCGATCTGAAAAAGAACCTTCGGAACAGTTGTAGTCACTCGGAACTGATATATATCTGTTAGGGTTCTCAGCAATAAAATCAAATAAAGTTGTGCAATCTGACATCGAAATTCCCTTGTTAATGCCTTAATAAGGCAGCGTAAATTATTTATTGGGCAAAAAGCAAGCAAAAAAATACTTTCATTAAGCAAGCTTATCAATACTTTTTCACCTTTTGCAGAAGTGGTTTTGTTATATACAACAATGGCATGCAAAAACACGCCATTACCATCAAGGGGCACCGGACTTCGGTTTCATTGGAAAAGGAATTCTGGGGGGAATTGAAACGTCTGGCGGCGATGCAAAACCGTCCGCTCGCGGCACTGGTGGCGGAGGTGGATGCCGCGCGGCAAAATCAAGGACTGTCGAGCGCGTTGCGTCTTTATGTGCTCAAGCAAATTAAAGGGGAGAAACTAGATGGTGTTTTTAAATAAAAAACAGCGCGTCAAATAATCCAGCGTCTCTGGCAGACAGATATTTTTTATATGCGGGTTTTGGGAAATGCCATTTTGCCCCCCTCTATCTTCTAACCTGCCATGCATCGCGAACGGCGCCGCGATGAAAGCGCCGCGCCAATCGAAATTCAGGGCGTGATCGTTGTCGCTTTCCTTGATAGAAAAATCCAGGGGACGAGAGCCATTCGGCATCGGCACGCCTAGTGAGGTCGCAAAATCCAGCGATAAATCATGCCACGTCATATTGCCCTCAACATGATAAGGGCCGTGCCAATCCGCCGCGCTGAGATCGAGCGATACATCGGTAAAGATTTCCGTACGACCGCGCAGGGTGAGGGTGATGACGCCGTCATCTATTTGCACGTCTTCCAGCCGCACATGGATATGGCCGTTTTCTCCCACGGGTTTGCGGTGATGGGGCGGCAGCCACAGTTCAGGCGTCAGGCGGATTTGCGGCGCTTCGATTTCCGCTGTGCTGAGGATCACGCGCCCGCGCAGCAGCGGCCATAGTTTCGCATCCAGCCGCACGGAAGGCGCGGTGATGTCCACACCCGAAGCGTGGATAGTGACGTTATCCGTCGCCAGCGTGGGATAGGGGAAAAAGGAAATAAATAATTTGCCGTTCAGTTTGACTTGCGCGCCCAGCGCATCCGAAAATTGCGCGGCGAGTTCGGAACGGTAAGCTTGCCAATCAATATGCGTCACTTGCCAGGCAAAGAAAATGAATGCGGCGAACAGGATGCCGATTAAAATGCGCAGGCGGGTGAAAGGCGGTTTCATGTCACGGCGATGTTGTCGATGAGGCGCGCTTTGCCCAGCCGCGCAGCTGTCAAGAGACGAGAAGCGAGAGGCGAGAGGCGAGATAGAGGCGTGAGGGTTTCAGAATCTACGTAAGCGAAATAATCCGGCGCGTTGAAACCGGCGGCGGTTAAATCCTGTTTCGCTTTTTGCAGAGTTTGTTCGATATCTTTGCCCGCGCGGATTTGTTCGGCGGCGTTTTGTAAAGTTTGGTGGAGTTTCGGCGCGATGATGTTGCGTTCTTCGTCCGACAGATAGGCATTGCGGGATGACAGGGCAAGGCCGCTGGCTTCGCGGGCGGTCGGCACGCCGGTGATTTCAACCGGGATGGAAAGATCGCGCGTGATTTGGCGGATGATTTGGAGTTGCTGGAAATCCTTTTCGCCGAACAGGGCGATGCCGGGCTGCGCGATATTGAATAACTTTGTCACGACCAGCGCGACGCCAGCGAAATGTCCAGGGCGCGCGGCGCCATCCCAGCGCGTGGCGATATCGCCTAGTTCAATTTGCGTGCGCGGCGCGGCGGGATAAATTTCGGCAACGTCGGGCGTGAAGAGCGCAACATTATCCAGCTTCAAGTCCGCAACGGCTTGCGCGTCGCGCACGACATCGCGCGGATAGGATTGAAAATCTTCATGCGGCGCGAATTGCGCCGGATTCACGAAAATGGAAACGACGACGTGATCGGCGGCTTTGCGCGCGCGGCGGACCAATTCCAAATGCCCCGCATGCAACGCGCCCATTGTGGGCACCAATGCAATCTGGGGGGCAATCCGGGAAGCGATTTTGCGCTGGCGCAGCGGCGTCAGGTGTGCGCGCAAATCGGCGATCGTTTTGAAGCTTTGCATTCATTGCTATTTAGGCGCATGGGCGCTATGGGTCTAGGGATGAAAGCATCTAATCTCGCGCAAAATCATGCGCGCCAGTTTGGGCGCGCCGCGGTCGCGCCGCCCGAAAAAACCCGGCGCGTGCAAGGCGTATTTGACAGCGTGGCGGCGAAATACGATGTGATGAATGATGCCATGTCGCTGGGCTGGCACCGCGTGTGGAAACGGATTTTTACCGGCATGGTGGGCGCGCGCGACGGCATGGATGTCTTGGATCTTGCCGGCGGCACGGGCGATATCACGCGCGCGATGCATCGCATGGCGCCAAGTGCGCGTTATACGGTCTGTGATCTGACGCCCGCAATGATGGAGGTGGGGAAAAAGCGTTTGTGGAACGCGGGCATCGCGGGCGTGAATTGGGTACAAGGCGATGCGGCGGATTTGCCGTTCGATGACGGCATGTTCGACCGCGTGGTGATTTCATTCGGCTTGCGTAACGTCACGTTTTTGGATCGCGCGCTGACGGAGGCGCGGCGCGTCCTGCGCCCGGGCGGCAAGTTTTACTGTCTGGAATTCACGACGCTGCCGCATGCGGGCGCGCAAAAGATTTATGAAGTTTATAACCGCGTCCTGATCCCGCAATTGGGCGCGATGATCGCGGGCGACCGCGCGAGTTATGATTATTTGATCGAAAGCATCGCGCGTTTCCCCGCCGCGCCTGATCTGTGCGATATGATGCGCGCAGCCGGTTTTGCCGCGCCTGATTACCGTTACCTCACCGGCGGCATCGTGGCGGCGCATTGGGGGACAAATCAGCCGAAGTTGCGATAGCCATAGGCAATAGAAAGGTTAGTGCCATGACGCTGATATTCCCAGCCCTTGCTTAGATTATCCAATCCGACTTCAATAAATTTAAAATTCTTTTGTAATTCTTTTAGGCG
>JABDAM010000034.1 GCA_013289145.1 Alphaproteobacteria bacterium
ATTTATTATACACCGAGGTCACCGGCGGCATGTCCGCCTACGGTGTCGCGAACCACCGCCACACGCCGGAAATCGAACAAATTCTGGCCGATGCATCCGGCCGCGCGGTGCATGTGACCTTCACGCCGCATCTCATCCCCATGTCGCGCGGCATGATGGCGACGATTTATACCCGCCTGCGCCCCGGCAAAACGGTGATGGACGTGCGTGCAGCGCTCCACGCGGTTTATGACGCGGAACCCTTTGTGCATATTCTGCCCGAAGGCCGTTTGCCTGACACGCATCACATCGCGGCGTCCAACCATTGCCACATCGCCGTCGTCCCCGGCGCGGTGGAAGGGCAAGTGATTTTACTCTCCGTCATCGACAACCTGGTCAAAGGCGCATCGGGGCAGGCAGTGCAAAACATGAACCTGATGTACGGCTTTGACGAAACCACAGCGCTGACGGGCGCGGCGGTGTTTCCGTGATCGATGCCAATATCCTTTCCTACCAATCCCACCTGCCGCGCATTGCGCCGGGTGTGTTCGTCGCGGATACCGCGCGCGTCATCGGCGAGGTTGAAATCGGCGCGGGGTGCGGGATTTGGTTCGGCGCCGTCATCCGCGGCGACGTGAATTACATCCGCATCGGCGAGCGCACGAATATCCAGGACAACGCCGTCATTCACGTGGCGAGCGAAGCCGTCATGTCGGACGGCCGCCGCAAGATCGGCATGCCGACGATGATCGGAAGCCGGGTTACGGTCGGCCACATGGCGCTGTTGCACGCTTGCGAAATTGGTGATGACTGTTTGATCGGCATGCGCTCCGTCGTCATGGACGGCGTGGTGGTGGAAGCGGGGTCTATTGTTGCCGCAGGCGCGCTGGTCACGCCCGGCAAACGCGTGCCGTCAGGTCAATTATGGGCGGGATCGCCCGCGCGTTATGTACGCGATGTGACGGCGGAGGAATTGGCCGATATCCGCTGGTCGGCGGAGCATTATGAACAGCTGATGCGGCGGTATTTGTAATTCTTTTCGCTTAAACGCACTGTCATCCCGGCCTTGTGCCGGGATCCGTGGTGACGTGCGGGATTTATTTCAGAATCTGAAACACCGTTTAGGCTAAAATGCAGACCCCGGCACGAGGCCGGGGTGACATTGTTCTCTTATTGCAGAACAGGCAATTTACTCCACAATCTTACTAACAACACCGGCCCCAACAGTCCTACCACCCTCACGGATCGCAAACCGCAAACCCTCGTCCATCGCGATCGGGGCGATCAACTCGATGTCCATCGCGATGTTGTCGCCGGGCATGACCATCTCAACGCCGCTGGGGAGTTGAACCGTGCCCGTCACGTCCGTTGTGCGGAAGTAAAACTGCGGGCGGTAGTTCGTGAAGAACGGTGTGTGACGGCCGCCTTCTTCTTTCGTCAGGATGTACGCTTCCGCTTTGAACTTTTTGTGCGGCTTGATGGAACCTGGCGCTGCCAGAACCTGGCCGCGCTCAACTTCCTCGCGCTTTGTGCCGCGCAGCAGAGCGCCGATGTTGTCGCCCGCCTCGCCGCTGTCCAGCAACTTGCGGAACATCTCAACGCCGGTGACGGTCGATTTAATCGTTGCTTTCAAACCGACGATTTCGATCTCTTCGTTCACTTTAATAATGCCGCGCTCTACGCGTCCCGTCACAACTGTTCCGCGGCCCGAGATCGAGAACACATCCTCAACCGGCATCAGGAATGGTTTGTCTTTCGCGCGTTCCGGGATTGGAATGGAAGCGTCAACTGCGTCGATCAATTTGCGGATCGCGTCTTCGCCAAGTTTTTTGTCGCCTTCTTCCAGCGCAACCAGAGCGGAACCGCGCACGATTGGAATCGTGTCGCCGGGGAACTGATAGGAAGACAGCAATTCGCGAACTTCCATCTCAACCAGTTCCAGTAATTCTTCATCGTCCACCATGTCGCATTTGTTCAGGAACACGACCAGTGAAGGCACGCCAACCTGGCGCGCGAGCAGGATGTGTTCGCGCGTCTGCGGCATCGGGCCGTCGGCGGCGGACACCACCAAAATCGCGCCGTCCATTTGCGCCGCGCCGGTGATCATGTTTTTCACGTAATCCGCGTGGCCCGGGCAGTCGACGTGCGCGTAGTGGCGCGTCGCGGATTCGTATTCAACGTGAGACGTGGAAATCGTGATCCCGCGAGCCTTTTCTTCCGGCGCTTTGTCGATCTGATCATACGCCTTGAACTCTTTCGAGAAAAACTTAGTAATCGCCGCCGTCAAAGACGTCTTCCCGTGGTCAACGTGACCGATTGTGCCGATGTTAACGTGTGGTTTGCTGCGGTCGAATTTTTCTTTACTCATGGTGCTCTCCTTAAGATGCTAGTTTTTCTTTGACTTGCGCCGCCACATTGGCAGGCACTTGTTCATAGTGGCTGAATTGCATGGTGTATTGCGCCCGGCCTTGCGACATCGAACGCAGGTTATTCACATAACCGAACATCTGCGCGAGCGGCACCTGAGCGTTGATGACCTGCGCGTTACCGCGGCTATCCATACCAGATACTTGTCCACGGCGGCTGTTCAGGTCGCCGATGATGTCACCCATGTATTCGTCTGGCGTTACAACTTCGACTTTCATAATTGGTTCCAGCAACGCGGGACCAGCCTTAGGCATCGCCTCACGGAACGCCGCGCGTGCCGCGATTTCAAACGCCAGCACGGAAGAGTCTACGTCGTGGTACGCGCCGTCCGTCAAACGCACCTTGAAATCGATCACAGGGAAGCCCGCGATGGTTCCGGTATCCTGCGCCGCTCTCAAGCCTTTTTCCACGCCGGGGATGAATTCTTTTGGAATCGCGCCGCCGGTGATTTCAGAGACGAATTCGTAACCCTTGCCCGCCTCTTGCGGTTCGAACGTCATTTTAATGCGCGCGAACTGACCCGCACCGCCTGATTGTTTTTTGTGCGTGTAATCAACGTCGTAGGATTTCGTGATCGTCTCGCGGTACGCAACCTGCGGCGCGCCGACGTTCGCTTCGACTTTAAATTCGCGCTTCATGCGGTCGACGAGAATTTCCAGGTGCAACTCGCCCATACCTTTAATAATGGTCTGGCCGGATTCTGCATCGGAGGTCACGCGGAATGATGGATCTTCCTGCGCCAGGCGGTTCAGCGCGAGGCCCATTTTCTCTTGGTCGGCTTTGGTTTTCGGCTCAACCGCAACTTCGATCACCGGATCCGGGAATTCCATACGCTCAAGGATGACGGGCTTAATGGTGTCGCACACGGTATCGCCCGTCAGCGTGTCTTTCAACGACGCCAGCGCGACGATGTCGCCCGCGTATGCTTCCTTGATATCTTCGCGGTTATTCGCGTGCATCAACAGCATCCGCCCAACGCGTTCTTTTTTATCCTTGGTGGAATTCATCACCGTCATACCGGTTTCAAGTTTACCGGAGTAAATCCGCACGAACGTCAACGATCCCACAAACGGGTCAGCCATAATTTTGAACGCCAGACCAGAGAATGGTTCCGCATCATCAGCCTTGCGCAGAATTTCTTTTTCCGCGTCATCGACATCAACACCTTTAACCGGCGGCAGATCCAGCGGCGAAGGCAAGTACGCGACAACCGCATCGAGCAGCGTTTGCACGCCTTTATTTTTAAACGCTGAACCGCACAACACGGGAACGAATTGCAAACCAATCGTACCCTTACGAATGCAAGCCTGCAGGGTTTCAAAATCAGGTTCCGTGCCGCCCAAGTACATTTCCATCGCGGCGTCGTCTTGCTCAACGATCATCTCGATCACTTCGTGACGGATCGCGGCGGCTTTTTCTTTCAGGTCAGCGGGGATTTCAGCTTCGTAATATTCCGCGCCCAGGTTTTCACCCTTCCACAGAATTGCTTTGTTTTTCAGGATATCAACGATACCCGCGTAATCATTTTCGATACCGATCGGCAGGTTCAGGACTACAGGTTTCGCGCCCAAACGGTCCTTCATCATCTGCACGCAGCGGTCGAAGTTCGCGCCGATGCGGTCCATTTTATTGACGAAACACATGCGCGGCACGTGATATTTATCGGCCTGGCGCCAAACGGTTTCGGATTGCGGTTCAACGCCCGCAACGGAATCGAATACGGCAACCGCACCGTCGAGAACTTTGAGTGAACGCTCAACCTCAATCGTGAAGTCCACGTGGCCGGGCGTATCAATAATGTTAACGCGAATGTCTTCGCCTTTTAAATTTTTCCAAAATGCAGTCGTCGCAGCCGACGTAATCGTAATCCCGCGCTCCTGCTCCTGCTCCATCCAGTCCATCGTCGCGGTGCCTTCATGCACTTCGCCGATTTTGTGCGATTTACCGGTGTAGTACAGAATGCGTTCCGTCGTCGTGGTTTTACCCGCGTCGATATGCGCCATAATTCCGATGTTACGGTAGTGCGTGAGTGGAACGGTACGTGGCATGTTCTGTCCTTGTCTCTTCGTTTTCTACGATGTTGGTTCCGGAGGGGGTGGCGGCGGAACTTTGTCGTCTTCCTCACTAGCGTTAACACCTAGATTCAAACGCCCGCCAAACAATGAAATTTTGTGATCCCGACGGGGCCGCAACGTACCATCCTTATCGACAACCACAGCATTGCTGGACTGCCTGCTATAAAGCCAATTAAGAAAGTTACGCACTTTTTCCACCACAGCCTCTCTCTTACCAGCGATAGTGTGCGAAAGCTTTATTCGCTTCCGCCATTTTGGTGGTGTCTTCGCGTTTTTTGATCGCCGAGCCGCGGTTGTTCGCCGCGTCGATGATCTCATTCGCTAATTTTTCTTCCATGGTTTTTTCGCTGCGTTTACGCGCTGCGGTTACCAACCAACGGATGGCTAGTGCTAATGCACGCTCCGGGCGAACCTCAACCGGAACCTGGTAAGTCGCACCGCCGACGCGGCGTGAACGCACCTCAACAAACGGACGGACGTTGTCGAGCGCCTGTTGGAATACCTGGAGCGGATCCGTTTTGGTTTTGCGCGAGATGACATCCAGCGCACCATAGAAAATGGTTTCCGCGGTGGATTTCTTTCCATGCACCATGAAAAAGTTGACGAATTTCGTGATGACGACATTCCCGAATTTAGGATCAGGAAGGACATCGCGTTTTTCTGCTCTGTGACGACGTGACATGTTTATGAACCCATAGGAGGTAAAGGTGGTTGTGGCTGCGGTGCTTTAGCAGCTAATGCTTCCAGCTGATTGGTTGCCTGATCAATATTACGAGCCGCCTTCACACCAAGATATATGGAACCAACCAAACCTAACAATGCAATAGCAACATTAGACGGAGAATTATACGAAGAGTCACGGGGTTTAAAAATCACATCAAGAAGCACATTTGCCATAGCAGCCCCCAGGACAGAAGTTCCGAATATCGCAAACTTGGATGATCTAATTGTATTAGCCAAACCAGAGACAGTATTGGATTTAGGCGCAGCAGAGTCAGATGGAATTACAGTTGCCATGTTTTACCCCCTACTTCGGCCGCTTCGCGCCGTACAGTGAACGACGCTTACGGCGTTTTGCGACGCCTTGCGTATCCAAGGTTCCGCGGATGATGTGGTAACGCACACCGGGAAGGTCTTTCACACGGCCGCCGCGGATCATCACGACGCTGTGCTCTTGCAAATTGTGGCCCTCGCCGCCGATGTAGCTGACGACCTCGTAACCGTTCGTCAAACGCACCTTTGCGACTTTACGCAGCGCTGAGTTTGGTTTCTTTGGCGTCGTCGTGTAAACGCGCGTGCAAACGCCGCGTTTTTGCGGCGCGCCGACTTTTTCGCGGCGCCCGTCAATTTTGCGCAGCGCCATCGCCGGAACGGTGTCCCGGGTCTTTTTAGATCCGCGGCCCTTGCGGACCAGTTGTGAAATCGTAGGCATCCAAATCCTGTATGAGTTCGGTTGTTTCGAAAGGGTTTGGACGGCGTTCCGACAGAACGCCAACAGACACCAGCAGCATCAAAGCCGGGCCCGCGATAATGGTGGGGAGCGACAGCTCCTTGTCCGCGGGCCTATCAGACTGTGCCGGACCATTGGGTCCGACGCCAGTCGGGTTTTATGCTGCGATGATGTGTGTTTAGTACTTGAAAAATCCAGCGTTTCCGCCAATTCCGCAAGCCCTACGACCAGCACCTCGCAAATCAGAGGCCGCTTATATGGCAAAAAACCGTGCTTTGTCAAACAGTTTTTTTACTTTTTCGGCCTTTTTATTAATTACCACCTGGGGTTGGCGCTCCGGCCGGGTTGGCCGCCATTTGCTGGCGGGCCCGTTCATAAATACCCGGTAATTTTGAGCGGAAATCGTCCAGATCTGCATTTTCCCTTATTGCGTCAAGCATTTCCGCCGCAAAACCCGGATTTTTCAAGTAATAACTCAATCCCCGCGTTTTATTGCTGTGGGCGATTGCCTGTTCCAACGCCTCACCTGCATAGCCCAGGGCATCGGCAAAACAGATGGACTTCCTAAAATCTTTAAAATCTTCCGCTTTCTCCCCCGCGCCTGATTCCAACAACCAGACCGGCCCATTGAGCCAATAAGATCCATGGAATACCCCATCTATGCCGCAGGCCAAAGCTTTAAAATGCCCGCCAACATCCAATTCCTGCTCCGTCCAAAGGTTTAGACCTTTGGCAAATCTTCCCAATTCCTTCCGGTAGCCCAAAAGACCGTCATGATCATTCATGGGCAAAATCAAAAGCCCCAGGTGCTGGGTCAAATCGCTTCCCAACGACAAAAATTGCGTGTCCAGGCTATGCTGCGATAATGTAAAATTGCCCCCTCCCCAACCATCAATAGAGGTAACGTTATTTTCTACGCTGCGCGGCGTAATGCCGCCGGAATGGTATTTGTAACTATGGCGATCCATAACGATCAGCATGGTTTTGCCTTGCTCAATCATTCTCTTTGAATAAGAAATCACATCCGGCACAATTTCATCAGGCTTTATGATACCCTCATCTATCCATCCCGACCGCCCTGTATCGATAATCGTTTTCATTCGCTCATCCGCCATTCGGGTTGCCGAAAACGTTGTCATCAACGGCTGGAACTCAACACCAAACGTGCCAGCGATGTTTTTTAAAAGACCCACCGCATGCGCCCGGAATGATTCATGCGTATGATCCGTAAGTTGCATTAATTCCAAACCCAATACATCCGGCGGATTTTCTCCGGCCTGCTGAATAATCCGCGTCACAAGCCGCGCCAACAGCGATAATCTATCCTGCGCGAAACTTAAAAAAGTTTTGCCATTACTCCTGTCTTCATACCGTTTCCGGTCTTCTTGCGAAACATTCGAAATATCAAGCGCATCAATATAATGCTGCGCCGCGGGTGGAATAACGACGTCGTCAAACAAGGCCAGCATATTTTCATTATTTTGGGAATCGGCGGCGCCGCACAAAACGGAATCAAAATCTCTCGCCCCCGAAAACCGATCAAAGGTCTTGGGTGATTTCTCAGACAGCCTTGCAAAATAATCAATGAGATCAAAAGAATTATGAAGCCTGAAAATGGTAATGTTGTTCAGATTATTAGAATCCAAAATATCCTGATGGCGCAAAACCTCTTGAAACAGTTCTGTTGCGCTTATGTCCGGGTTTGCCAGAACGCGGGGGCCCAGCGTCTGGAATATCGGCCCCATGCGCTCCCCAACCTCGCCCTTCTTTTTGATCCGCTCAAAGGACTGCCAAAGGTCCTTTAAACGCAAAACAAGCTGCGGAATATACCGGTCGGATATCCAATGGATATTCTCAACCGCTGCGTCTGATAAAATGCCATCTAACTTGCTTTTAGCCGCATCAGGCAAAGAACCATCTTCGTTATAACTAACTGCCACAAAATTAACGCCCCGCGCGCGCAATTTCGCCTCAGCCGCATAAAGCCAATGGCCGTCCGGCAGCCCGCGGTAGGTCGCGATAATCGCATCGCCCTGCAAAGCGGCGGCGATAGGTTGCATTTCAGATGACATGAATAAATTCTCCATCAAGTTAATTGTTTGGCTCTATGACAGTTCCAGGTTGCGCGGCCTGTAATTCTCGCCGGGATTGTTCATAAATCCCCGGTAACTCCGTCTGAAAAGCGGCCAAAGTGTCATAGCTTCTCAAACATTTTATAATCTTTGGCACAAAGCTGGTCGATTTTACCAAGGCGGGCAATTCTTCACCCTCTGGAATGTAGGTTCCCTCTATTTCTTTCCGCAGCATACCAACGCCAAGGTCGAAAGATTCCAACATTAAAATGGCCTTTCTATAAGAAGAGAATTCCTGCTCAGAATACAATTCACATTTCATAAACCGCTCCAAACCGTAAAAACCTCCCCCCACAAATTCTGATGCAATCGCCTGATAAAAAGAGTGGATATGACCAGCATGGTCCAGCTCATGCTCTTCCCAAAGCCCCAAACCTTCTGCAAAGCGCCCTAATTCTTTTCTATAACCAAGGAAGCCATCGTCATCATCCAACGGCAAAATTAATAGGCCGATAGAATTACTCACCCCTTCACCTAAAGAAAGAAACTGCTCATCCAAAGCAGGCTGAGATAAACCGAAATGGCCGCGATTTCCCCATGCTATGATGCGGGTTATGTTATTTTCAAGGCTTTGCGGAGTAATACCACCGGAGCCATATTTATACGGATGCCTGTCCATAACGATCAGCATGGTTTTATCCTGCTCCATCACAGTGCGCGAAAATGAGATGGTGCCGGGCAAAGTCTGCCCCTCTTCCAAAACACCTTGCCGAACAGCATTAGCGTAAACTTCAGCTTCATATTCTTGGTATTGAAGCGAGGCCATATGAGCAGCAGAATAAGTTCTCATCAACATCTGAAATTCCGTTCCGAATGTTTCCGCAACGATTTTTAATAATCCGACTGCCTGCTTTAAAAAGCTTGGCGGAGCATGATCTGCAAGCTGAGATATCTCAACCCCGATCACATCAGGCGGATTTTCACCAGCCTGCTGCACAATACGTGTAATAATCCGCGCCAGACGCCACAATTCTTCTTGCACATACTCCAGGTACTCTTCGCGTGAACCGCGCTCATATTCTTTTGGGGGGACAGTGGAAATATCAAGCGTTTCAATGTAATGCCGCACCTTGGGCGGCACCACAACGTCCTCAAACAGTTTGAGCATATTATCGGTATTTGCAGAATGGATTTTACCGGACAATTCACTGTCACAGTCCAAAACCTCGCTATAGTCATCGGACAAACCCGATGGTGATTTTTCAGAAAACTTCAAAAAATAATCGGCTAGATCATACGCATTAGGCAATCTGAAAATCGGAAGATTATTAAGATTGTTCGGCTCTAATATATCGCGGCGATCCAAAACCGTATGAAGAATTTTCTTACGATCCGCCTCTTCTAAAACAAGTTCCTCTAAAACCGGATATATTGGGTCAGCCTCGTCATCATCCCAAAATTTCCCTTCTTTCTTGATTTTCGCAGCAGCGTTTTCCAGGTTTCTTAACCGCAATAAAGCCTGCGGGATATACCGGTCCGATAGCCAATGCACCTTATTCACTGCCGGGTCGGCCAGAACGCCATCCAGTTTTGCTTTGGTGGCATCGGGAAAAGACCCATCCTCATTATAACTTGCCAAAACAAATTTAATGCCCTTGGCGCATATTTGCTTTTCGGCATCATGAAGCCAATGATGGTGCGGCAATCCGCGATAAGTCACAACGATCGCGTCGCCTTGCAGAATTTCAGAAATAGAATTTGATGACATTGACGACATAATATTACCTCTATGCAGAATTATTTAAAATAACCCTAAAGGCATGGTTATGAAGGAGTCAAGAAATTTCCCGCCAAGGATAACGGCGGGTGTTTATCGCTGCGGCCCTTTACCCCTATGAAACGGTTTTTTATCAGGGCGCGCACCTGTGCGGTCCGCCGTGTGGCCTGGGCGGCCAGCCGGACGCGCACTGCGTTCTGCCGGACGGTCATTTCTCTCCGGCCGTTCATTTCTGACAGGACGATCACTTCGACCCGCCGGGCGATCGCTTCGTGGGGCCGGGCGGTCAGTTCTAGCGGCCGGACGATCGCTGCGCGCGGCGGGGCGTCCTTCGGGCGACCAGGGGCCGCGAGGCTTGCTATCACCACCTTCAGTACGGCTTTCCGTGCGGCCAAATGGTTTGCGCTCTCCGCGATCCCCCCGGTCCCACTGCGCTGCTGATTTGTGTTCAGCTGGTTTGCGTTCACGGTCGCCTGAACGGTCCTCGCCAAACGGCCGAGCCTTTGCGTAATTTCGTTCACCCGGTGGCGTCATTTTGCCTTTCTTTTTACCGAACGCGCCTGATGTGCGTTTCCCCGGCGCGCCGCGCGTGGGACCGCGATCGCCCTCCTCCGCCTGGCCGTAAATCAATTTATGAATCGCGCGCCATTTATTTGCTTCGGTTGGCGTCACGAAATTCACCGCCGAACCCTCCGCCCCCGCGCGG
>JABDAM010000035.1 GCA_013289145.1 Alphaproteobacteria bacterium
CGGTCGGACCAGCGGATGCCGCCGCGCGCAACCTTGCTACTGCGCAAATGGATGCCTTCGACGCGGTGGGAATAGATAAATGTTTCGTATAATGGGCGTGGGCGCGGCAGATCCGGTACGTCGGCGCTGCGGAGTTTAAAACTCAATTGCGGTTTGACTGCGCCGTCTTTATCGCGCTGGTAAAAATTCGTGCGCAGCATGGCTTGCATCACGCTGAACATGCGGCGCAACACGCGGTCTTCATCCAGGGATTTAACCTGGGAAATATAAACGTCGATCTGTTCGATGCTGTGTTTAACCATCGCATCGTCTTTGTCGGCAGGGTGAAAAAGCGCGTGGAAAAATTCCACCATCATTTTCGCCGCCGGCGCGTGGCGCACCAGAATTTCCGCCAGATATTCCTGACTGTAGGGCAGGCGCGTTTGCATCAAATAACGGCAGATCGCGCGCAGCAATTTCACTTCGCGCAAATTCAATTCCGCGAGCGAGATCAATTCATTCAAATGATCGTTGCCTTCGCGGTTTTGCCAGATCGCCTGGACGACTTCTTCAAAAACATCGGGGCGCGATTGCAGCGTGCCCCAGTGCTGCGCCTCCATTTTGATGGGGAAGTCGTGGATATGCACCACGCGCTCGTCGCTGTCATTGTTGCTTGGGCGCACGTGACAGGTGAAATGCTGGTCGGATAAAGGCGTCAGGCCCAGATTTTCCACAATCCTGAGCAGGCGCGAGGGTGAAAGCGATTCGCCTTCGTGATACATGGAGAGGTGATATTCGGATCCGTCGTCGCTTTTTTGCTCGACGAAACTGATCACCACGGGCTTACCGGATGCGAATAAGCGTTCGATCGCGGCGATGTCTTCGAGCGCGCTTTGCGGCGTGTGCGATTCATGAAAGGACAGTGAAAAAGCATCCGCGAATTGCGCGGCCAATTCCTCCGCCCGCTTGGGCGGATAATTTTTTTGCAGAATGTCATTCAGCTGGCGGCCCCAACCGCCCAAGGCATGGCGGTATAACTGTTCCAGCGTCGAATAATCCGCATCCTGCAACTGATTTTGATTGCGGGAAATGACGGCGATGGCTTCTTGTAATTCTTTTGCGGCCGAAGACATGACTCACCTAATGGGCTAAATGGAGTTTCGGGTAACATAATTACTCCGGCAAATCTACCCGCAGGGGCGTGGATTCCCGGTTATTTAACGCACCGTGCTATTAATCTCGCGGATTTCATCCAGGGAAATTTCGCCGATAATTTTGTGCTGCACCTGCCCGCCTGGCGAAATCACAATCGTTTCGGGATAACGAAAGGTCTGAAAAATATTTTGCGCCGCGCGTTGCCGCCCGTCCCAGGCAACGTAGATATTTTGCGCTTCGGGCAGGCTATGGGCGTAGTCAAAGGCTTTTTCGGCACTGTCGTCTTCCGACAATAAAACCAGCGCCAGGGTATTGGGATGTCTGCGCGCGATCGCTCTGAGTTTGGCGAATTCACGCCGGCACGGCGGGCACCAGGAGGCCCAGAAATTCACCAGCACGGTTTTGTTTTTAAAATCGCTGATGTGATGAATTTTTTTGTCGTTTGAATCCTCAAAGGTGAAATCCGGAACCTGTCGCACGGCCATATTTTGGTCCGGATCTTTGATGCGGGAATAGGGCTGGGTGTAATCAAACAGCGCCGCGCCCGCGCACAGCACAAAAACCAAGGCGATGATGGCGATTTTATAACGCATGGGCGGGCCTGTAATTGCGAGCCGACGCAAAAATATAAAGCGCCGCAATTAAAATCATTTCGCCGCCGCAGAATGCAGCCAGGCCCCAGGCGGCGGCGGAAGTAAAACCATAAGAATGCAAACCGACGCCCAGCAAATTCACGCCAAACCACGACAGCGCCACCATGATATTCGCCGCCGCGAGCCAAGCTGCAAAAGCGTGCGGGTTCATTGCGGCTGTCATGCGTCCATGTAACACCCAGACCAGCCATAAGACAATCAGCAAAGCGCCGTTTTCCTTGGGATCCCAGCCCCAAAAGCGGCCCCAGGATTGATCCGCCCAAATGCCGCCGAGCAAGGTGCCGAGCGCGGTAAAAAGCAGGGCGAATAACGCCAAGCGGCGCAGCCACAAGGCCATTTTTTCAGAAGGCCGGAATAAATATACATGCGCGAGCGTGCCTGCAATCAAGGTCGTGCCATATCCCGTGGTGATACAGATAACATGCGTAGCCAGCCAGAAATTAGTATTCAATACAGCGATTAGAACATTCATCGTATCGCCTTGCGGCGCATAAATCGGGCTGATGGCGAGGATGATGGCGCCGAGCAATGCGCCGACTGGTAAGAATTCCGCATGGCGGCGGCGGAAGGTGATGCCGAGTAAAACCACAATAAAACTGACATATAATAGGGATTCATAAAGCGAACTCACCGGCGGGCGGCCAAGGATAAGGACGCGTGATAAAATAATCGAGGCATGGATGAACAGCCCCGCCGCGATTGAAACTTTCGCAGTCAAATTTGAAATTTTATTTTTGCGCACGGCGGCGATGATGAAAAAGATAAAGTATAAACCATAAGCCAGCACGGCCCAGGGAATCAGCGCGAGGGTTTGGTAATAAACTTCCAGTTTTAATTTCCAGATGGGCGCGTGCGTTTGCACGGCGCTATCGGTTTGAATTTTTCGCGCGGCCTCTTGAAAGGCATCTGAACTTTTCACGTCATAGGCCGTGGCCAGTCCGCGCCAGTCGTTCAGCAATTCAATCGTCTGCGGCGCGCCGTGGCCACCCGTGATCAATTCCCAGGGCGCGTACCAGTTATTGTCCCAGGCAGAGGGGATTACGCGAAAGAGGCGGTTGCCGTCCGACAGCATTTGAATGTTGGTGAGATAAAAGGCCAGATGCGCGACGGCTTTTTCATCGGCGTTATAATTTTGGATATGGCCGCCTTTCGCGCGGCGGATGCGGTCGAGGCGCGCGGTGATATCGGTTTGGTGCGGGAGCAAATCCAATGCCGTCAAATCGCCCGGGGGCAAGTTAAAAGTTTTCGCGACGCGTGGTGTGATGGCGGCATGGCTGGGGGCGATAATGGCGGCTGCGTTCAGCAATTGGAAAAAATCCGTAACGGCGGCGTAGCGGTTGATGAAATCGTTTTCCACCGCGCCGCGCGCCTCGGCGGATTTTTGCAAAATCATCGTGACGGCGGCGGATTGCGCTTCAAAGGCCTTGGTCACTTCGGCGTAAGAATAAAAATGATCCGCGCGCGGCGGCAGACCAAGCATTTGCACGATGGGCGTTTGATCGATGCGGATGATGTTGCGCTGCATCGCATGCGCGGGATCGAACAAAACTTCCGCCAGCCATTGGGGCGCGGTCATGTCGGGCAGCGTGGGCGCGCCGGAAATTTCAGTGAGGTAAATGCGCGCGAAACTTTCGATCGGTTTTACGCGGCCGTCATGTAAAATGGGCAGCGCGCGGAAGGTTGCATAATCGAGATCCGCCGCCTGCGCTTGCAGCGCGAATAAACAAAATAACAGGGCAAGAATTTTTTTAATTTTCTTCATGGCGCGATTTTCCGGCTGATCATAAGATGCGTGATCATCCCCACTGCCATTACCAGCCCGGCGATATAGGGAAACACGCGGCCCGTGTTGCGCACAACGGCGAGGACGCTGAGGCGCTGCGGCCCGACTTGATCAATTTCCGCTTGGTAAAAGGTATAGCCGCGATAGCGCAGCGGTTCGTTCATGCGGATCGGCGCTTGCCAATGCACGGCGCCGTCGGTGATCGTGACCAGGGATTGATATTCACGCGCGATATCCGTGCCGGGATATTGATCTTCACGCAGTTCATCCAGCCGCACGGCAAAGGGCAGATCATAGGCATGTTTTTGAATGGCGATGCCGTAGCGGTCTTTGCCCCTTTTGATTTCCACTGGCGGCGCGGATTCCAGCGCGGTGTAATCGCGGCTTGCCAGGCCGTCTGATAAATTAAAAGCAATCCCCGCGCGGTTGGCTTCATCGGTTTTATTGGGCGGGAGTTCGGATAGTTTTAACAACCGCTCCTCACGCGCCAGATCGCAATTGCGGCAAATGGTTTGTAGCGATAATTGAAAAGGCAGCGCGGCGTCATGGATGACATCACCTTTGCGCAATTGCGCGACAGAACATGTGAAAACGACACCGCCGTTTTTCATCACCACCAATTCACGTTGGTGATAATCGGTGAAGAAATTTTGTGCCTGGCCCGCCGCCAGAACCATATTGCCTTCATGGCTTGTGACCGCCGTCAATAAGCCGCCAAGCAATAACAACAGCGCGCCCAGATGCGTGATCAACGTGCCGATCATCGGCCGCCGCCATGGGCTTTTCAAAATAATTTTGGCAATCAAACTGACGCCCAGCAGCGCCAGGATACTCAGCATTCCCGGCAAAGGCACGCCGCGGAACCAGAAGATAAAAGAGGAAAAAAACAGATGTTCGGAAACATACAGGCCCGCATAACGCTGCGTGATGGTGCCTAGAATCAAAAGCACCATCACCCAGGGCAGGGCATAGAAAATAATGGCCGGTTGGGTAAGGCCGGTTAAAATCCGGGAAGGACGCATGGTTTCTTTATAGTGGAAAATTATTTCCAGCCTACAAGATATAGCAAATTATGGTCACATATTTATCACAGACTTTGGGACTTACTGAAACTTTATGGCTTATCGCTATGATCTTACTCGCTGGGCTTAGGAACGCGTGATACTTTATGTTATCTTTCACACAACGGAGACGAACGATGAAAAAGTTTTTAATGACCGCAGCGGTGCTGGCTTTGACAGCCGGTATGGCGCAGGCGCAAACCGTAACCAAAGGCGGCCTGGAACAGGGCTGGTACCTGGGCGTTGACGGCGGCTGGAACCACACGGATGACCAGGTGTTTAAAAGCGCGCTGGGCAAGGACAAAGCCAAGTATGACGAAGGCTGGACCGCCGGCGCGAACCTGGGTTACGCCTGGGGCAATAACTGGCGCACCGAGATCGAGGGCAATTACCGCGACAACGATGTCAATAAAATGAAGGGCACGGGCGCATCAGGCGGTACGGGATCTTTCCGTTCCTGGGATGCGATGGTGAACCAGATTTATGACTTTAATAACGCTTCGCGCTGGACGCCTTATTTAGGTCTGGGCGTGGGCGCGGTCTGGCAAGATGCGCACCGGATGGGCAATGCCTATTCGCCGACCACGACGATTAATAAGGACAGCGTGGCTGCCTTCGCTTATCAGGGGATCGCGGGGATCGAGTATGATCTTTCGCCTCAGGCCGCTTTGGGTTTGCGTTATAATTACTTTGGCGCGATGCAAGGTGACAAATTCAAAACCAACACCGGCGTGAAAGTGAAAGACGACAATTACGGCAATCACGCGGTTCAGATTACGTTCCGTTACGGTTTCGATCGCCCGGTTGAACCTGTTGCTACGCCTGTCGCCGCAACGCCTGCGCCTGTGGCGCCTGCACCCGCGCCTGCGCCGGTGACTTACGGCGTGCCGACCGAGGCGATGATTGAGGCTTCGCCTTATAAAATCTTCTTCGCAAATGACAGCGCGCGTTTGAATGACGCGGGCCAGCAGGTTGTCGCCAGCGCGGCGAACGCGGTGAAGACGCAGCACGCGGGGATTATTCAGTTGACGTCAAACACCGACACGACGGGTTCCGCGAAACATAACGATGCGCTCTCCGCGCGCCGTGCGGATTCCGTACGTCAGGCCTTGTTGTCACAGGGCGTTGATCCCAGCATGGTGAAAGTCATCAGCAACGCCAAACGCGATCTGCCAGTCCCGACGGGCGATCATGTTCGCGAGCCGCGCAACCGCGTTGTGACGATTGTGTTGCAGTAGTTTGGTTATAATGACTTGAAAGAGGGCGCCTTTGGGCGCCCTTTTTTGTTGTCGCGGCGCATCTCTTCGCGCTATGAAGAACGCATGAAGGAAAAAGGGATCGCAGTTTTGGGCGCCGGCGCCTGGGGCACGGCATTGGCAGTGTTATACGCCGATAAAGGTCCGGTGACTCTGTGGTGCCGCCGTGCCGAACAGGCCGCGCAAATCGCCGCCGCGCGCGCGAATGCGGATTATTTGCCCGGCGTTTTCCTGCCGCAAAAATATCACTGTGACATCAGATATTCACGCTTTGGCGGAATGCGGGATTATTCTGGCGGCGGTGCCGACGCAATATATGCCGGGGTTGCTGTTCAGTTTGAAAAATCATCTCCCCGCCGCGCCGGTCGTGATTTGCGCCAAGGGCGTTCATTTGGAAACAGGGTTGTTATTGCCGGACGCGATTGCGCAGGTCGCGGGCTTGCGGAATCCTTTGGCGGTTTTATCCGGCCCCAATCTGGCGCATGAAATCGCTGCCGGTTTGCCTGCCGCCGCGACGATTGCGGCGGGGGATGAAAATCTGGCGCGCGATCTGGCGGAGGCTTTACGCACGCCGTCGTTCCGGCCTTATGCGGCGACGGATGTGATGGGCGCGGCGCTGGCGGGTGCGCTTAAAAATGTCATTGCTTTGGCGGCGGGCATGGTGACAGGCGCGGGCCTGGGCGAGAACGCGCGCGCGGCGATTATCACGCGCGGCATGGCGGAGATGATGCGCCTGGGCGCCGCCATGGGTGCGCGGGCGGAAACGTTTATGGGACTGGCAGGCATTGGCGATGTGATGCTGACCTGCCACGCGCCGACGTCGCGGAATTTTTCTTGCGGTTTTGCGCTGGGACAAGGTCAATCACTGACCGCTATCATGGAAAACCGCAAAAGCGTGACCGAGGGCGTGATGACGGTTGAACCGGCGCTGGTGCTGGCGCGGAAACATGGCGTGGAATTGCCGATTTGCGCGGTGGTGGCCGCGGTTGTGAATAACGAAATCAATGTTGGCGCGGCGCTGGCGCAATTGATGTCGCGGCCATTAAAAATAGAATAATGCTTGCTTCCGGGTCTTTAGTTTATTAGATTACGGACTTAATTAGTAAGCAAAACTTTGGAGATATATGATGTCAAAGAAATCGGTTGAAGGCGCAGCCCTTTTACGAAGTGTCACTTTCCGTGGTAAGGATATGCGTCCAAAACTAACCAAAAGGATCGCGTTTTCCGAAGTTCGGTTTACAGGATTGCTGAGCGGCAGAAGATTTATTCCAGCCCAAGACATTGCCATTATTAATTGCCATAACGATCATACAAAAGTTACCTTGCAAAATGTGCCGGACACTGATGCCGAAGTAACTTTTAATAAAATTGATATTGATAAATTGGCTAAGGGCCTCAAAAAACTTCTGAAAGAAGGTAATAAGCGTGGCGCCGGCAAACACGGGATTCTAAAACTATAATCCCACTATTGAGTTGCTGTCGGATATCTGTCACTTGTGGCATAGCCAATGACAAACTTTGCTTTCGATCTTTTGCATCGCGATCCCGCCACGCGCGCGCGGATTGGGAAGTTGGTCACGCCGCACGGTGCGATTGAAACGCCGAACTTTATTTTCTGCGCGACCAAGGCGGCGATGAAGGCTTGTGCGGCCGACACGCTGCGCGATCTGGGTGTGGATATTATTTTGGCGAATACGTATCATTTGCTGATCCAGCCGGGCTCGAAGCTGGTGCAGGACATGGGCGGCTTGCATGATTTTATGCAGTGGCATGGACCGATGCTGACTGACAGCGGCGGTTACCAGATTTTCGCGATGGGGCACGGTTCGATTTCGGCGGAGATTAAGCGCAAGGCGATTCCGGGGCGGCGCAGAACGCTCAGCCAGATCACAGAGGACGGCGCGTATTTTCAATCTTACACCGACGGCAAGCAGATTTTTTTGACGCCGGAAAATTCGATACAGATTCAGCGCGAACTCGGCGCGGATTTGATTGTGATGCTGGACGAATGCACGCCCTTTCACGTTGATAAAGATTACACCGCGCGAAGCATGCAGATGACGCACCGCTGGGGCGATCGATGCATCGCGGAATTTGATCGCAGCGATGACGGCGCGCAAAAATTATACGGCATCGTGCAAGGCGGCGTGTATCAGGATCTGCGGCGCGAGGCAGCGGAATATACGGCTTCGCGGCCGTTCTTCGGCACGGCGGTGGGCGGTTGTTTGGGCGATACCAAAGACGCGATTATCGAAATCGCCGGTTACGCCATGCCATACGTCGCGCCGGACCGTCCGGTGCATCTGCTCGGCATGGGCGGCATAGAAGAAATCATTCGCGGTGTCGCGCTGGGCATCGATACCTTTGATTGCGTCTCGCCGACGCGCATGGCGCGGCATGGCTGGGCATTGGCGCCGTTTGAGCCGATGGGGCGCATCAATATCCGCAATGCGAGATACCGCGAGGATAAATCGCCTCTCGACGACACGCTCGGCAACGCGGCGAGCGGCGCTTATTCAAAAGCTTACATCCACCATTTGTTTAAAGCGCAGGAGATTTTAGGCCTGCAATTGCTGACCCAGCATAACATCGCCGTGATGGTGCGCCTGATGGCCGATATCCGCGCCGCGATCCGCGCGGGAACTTTGCCGGAACTCGCGCGGCGTTATGGCGTTACAATTTGAGGCCGCTTTTCCCGAGCGAAGTATGCTTATCCGGTTGTGGCCATTTATCCTGCGGCGTTGGCGCAAAGCCGTTGATGGCTTCGATAATTCCGACGCTGTCATTTACGATTGCCACGATCTTGTTGTCTGATTTGGGGACAAAGGCGCATGGCTTGATGCCGGGCAGGAAAGAGGTTTTGCCCGTTGTGGTATTAATGACAAAACCCCAGCATTTGGTTTTGGCGGTGATAGAACCGGCGATGTAACGACCGTTTGAGGCGCATAATTCAATCCGGCCGCCGTTTTGGGCCGCGACGGACATGATATCCAGCGGTTTAAAATTGCCGCTTTGATCCAGCCAGCCGGCGGTTGTTTCACCCTTTTTGCCCCAAGCCGCGACGCACAGCTTATCTCCCATGCAGCCCGCAACCGCGGCAATATTCTGATCGTCCGGAATGGGGAAAGAAAACCTCTCGCTGTCATTTCCAGCCAGCACAACAGGATGTTCGCCGATTTGCATCACGTACCAGTAACGGTCGTCGCTGCCCATATAAATGGGAGCGCCCGCCGCGCTGTCAATTTTTAAATCTGTGATTCCAAACATGTTCGTCGCAGAAAGGGCGTCCTGGATGCAAACGCGAGGTTTTTCTCCGGAATCCTTCTGGCTGCTGGAAGCTTCGTACATTATTTTATCCTGGAAACTTCCGACCGCTTTCACAATGTCAAGGCGCGGATTGTTATGCAAGATCACTTCGCCTTGACCGGTTTTAAGGTTAACCCGGCAAGCCATGGGGAAAGCGGACGGTTTTTCTTCACCGGGCCGCCGAGCAGGAGAGATGTTGCCATATACAACATCTCCTTCGAACGCGACCGGAGTCATGTTCCACTGGCTGGAACTAAAATTGTTTGGTCTTGAAAAAAATGTCACGCTTTCCGGGGATAAATCAAAATGGACCGCGTCGGACCTGATAACCGTGATCTTGTAGTTGTTATTCCTGGGATCTCGGGTTGAAATTGCAAAGGTGCCATCCGGACTTGCGATGGGGGCATCGACGGAACTGCTGTTAAAGCGATAATAGGGATGGAAAACGATGCCGTCATCCTGGGGTGGTTTTGCCGTTGTCTGATTTTGCGTCACCAGCGCAAGAAAGAGCGTTATCGGTGTCAAGTGTTTATAAATCATCATCAATTATCCCGGTTGAAAGGAGTTATTCTGGCAGGCAGCCTACTCTTTCACAGGGCT
>JABDAM010000036.1 GCA_013289145.1 Alphaproteobacteria bacterium
GAGCAGATCATCCTTGTTCCGGCGCCAAGGCTGGTCTTCAGGGGGATTTAGAAGCGGCGGCAATCTGTCCGGCAAAAGGGCGTAACCCGCGTTGAGATTTAAAAAATCGTCAGCCGATTCTCGAACGTCTCCAAATTCCCGGGCATCTGTAATTTGTATATCTGAAATACTGTTTTTCAGGTCTGTATAACGTGTAAGTACATGATCTTGGTAATCGGAATCGGACGAAATAGTTAATAACATGGCGGCTCTCAGGTTTTCTTCCTTTTGCATCAACATTATTGTGTCATTTGGCTGAGATTTTCCGAATGGTTTTGTTCTTTCGGCCGTGGCATGCAAGAAATCGTGTGATTTTAAAAATATAAATTCCGCCAATTGCTGGCGCAATTCAGCGAATTTGGGATTAGTTATATCATAGCAAGCGGCGATATAAGGGTAGTCATAGAAACCAACGGATGCGCCTGACTCATAATATTTGCGAAAAGTATATTGAAGGCGCTGCTCTGTCCATTGTCGGATTAGAAAGAGTCCCATGAAAGGCGGCGCCAAGTTTGAAGCAGCGTTTTGCCTAAAACGGTTCCGCAGCAGGTCAAGATCGATGCCATAAGCGTGGCGCGCAACACGTTCCAATAGAGGATCAATCCGGGAAAGTTCATGCTCAATCCGCTGATCCAGCGGGATTCCAGACGTTATTTTCTGCCACCGTTTAATCAACGCTTCGCCGTCTCCCATACTTAATGCCGTCAAATCGATAATCGTCGCCAGCGGGTTGCCCAGCAGGGTTTTATGATCGGCATAAGAGAATTCAATAGAAAATGGGTTAGCCATAGCCGAAATCATACCACCTTTTCCCCGCAACTAAAAAATAATTTTTGGCTCACTCCCAGGGAAAAGCCGCGATTTTTTGCATCAAAATCTTGTATTCCAATTGGAAAATAATTAAGATTGCAGATGAAATGAAAAAGCCCAGCCTTGAAAATGTTAAAATCCTGGTGGTGGACGGGGACATCCAGATCTCCGGGATTGTCAAACAAAGCCTGAAGGATTTGGGATTTGAAAATTGCCATTATCTGCGCACCTATACGGATGCGGTGGAATTTCTGCAAACGCAAGCGATCGACCTGTTGATCACCGAATGGGTGCTGCGCCCGAGCGACGGTTTGGAACTGGTGCGCCACGTCCGGCTGGGTGAAAATTCGCTCAACCGCGGCGTGCCGATTATCATGCTGACGGCGCGGGGGGAGATTGCCGATATCCAGGCCGCGCGCGATGCGGGGATTACGGAATTTCTGATCAAGCCTTTTACAGTGAAAACCCTGTTCGACCGGATTGAACATGTGGTGGAAAATCCGCGCTGGTTTGTTGTCTCGAACAGTTTCGTCGGGCCGGATCGCCGCCGCAAAAGAAAAGCCGGCGCCAGCCAGGATGAACGCCGCCGCCGCCAGCCTTTGCCCACTAGCAAGCAAGGCCGCGATATCCCCAATCCAAGCCAGTCACCCATGATCTTGCCGCCGGATTTTGAATTGCGCCGCACGATGGGGCTGGTCGGCAATCTGTCTGACCTGATCACGGCGGACATGATTGAAGCCGCGCAGCGATCCATCGATGCGATGCAGGAAGAATCCATTCAATGGATCAAAGAAGACCTGGTGGCCTCCGAACGCGCCTTTATCCAGATCGAAGCCGGCGATGCGTCGGAGGACAATCTGGATCAGCTGCAAATGGGGGTTTTGTCGTTGAAATCCCGCGCGGGAATTTTCGGTTACCGCGCGGCCTCGGACATCGCGCAATTGCTCTATTCCTTTTTGCGCAACAGTTATGATCCGCATAAAACCGGCCATAATCCTATCGTGCGGCAATGTATCGAAGCGCTTAAGATTGTGCTGGCCCGTAACCTGAAATTGCAGGAAAGTATGGTGACGGAATTGATTAGGGAATTGCGCCAGACCATGCAACGTCTTTAGCCCGGCTAAAATTCCGGTGGGCAAATTTCGCGAATTATGCTCAATTGCCGTCATGGAATTTAACGCTCTGCCTTTGGCGCAAGCTTTGCTCCGCGCGCCTTCGGTGACGCCGGATGATAATGGCGCGATGGACGTTTTGGTGGCGGCGCTGGCGCCGCTTGGGTTTGAATGCGAAAAACTCGTTTTCACCGGCAATGACGGGCCGGATACCGTAAATTTATGGGCGAGCCGAAAAGGGAAAAGCAACGGCCCGCATTTCTGTTTTGCCGGTCATACGGACGTTGTGCCCGCGGGCGATGTCGGCGCATGGAAACATAATCCCTTTGGCGGCGATGTTGTGGACGGCGTGCTTTATGGCCGCGGCGCGGTGGATATGAAGGGCGGGATTGCCGCTTTCATCGCGGCGCTTGAACATTTTCCCGATCATCCCGGCGCGATTTCTTTGCTGATCACCGGCAATGAAGAAGGCAATATGGTCAACGGCACGCCGCGCATGCTGGAATGGCTGAAAGAAAAAAACATTCGGCTCAGTCATTGCCTGGTCGGTGAACCAACATCGGAAAACCGTGTCGGAGATTTTATCAAAAACGGTCGCCGTGGCAGCTTTCATATCGAATTAACGGTGCAAGGCGTGCAGGGCCATGTGGCCTATCCGCAACGCGCGCTGAACGCCAATCATTTGCTGGCGCAGGTCATCGCGCGCATCACGGCGAAAAAACTGGACGACGGCAACCGCGATTTCCCGCCCTCGACATTGCAAGTGACGAAAATGGAAACGCGCGGCGAAACAGCGGTGAATGTTGTACCCGGCACGGCCTACGCGCAAATGAATATCCGTTTTAATACCCTGCATACGCCGGACACATTGGAGCGCTGGATCAGACAGGAAACCGATGCGGTGCTGGCCCCCGTGACCGGCGCAAAATATGAAGTGAAAACGCGTGTGTCGGGCGATGCCTTTGTCACGCCGCCGGGCGCGTTTTTGCAATTGGTGTCGGAAGCCGTGATGGAAAAAACGAAATCGATCGTGACGCTGTCGACTTCCGGCGGCACATCCGACGCGCGCTTTATTAAAAACCATTGCCCGGTCGTGGAATTCGGCTTGCGCAATAGCGGCATGCACGAAGTGAACGAATGCGTTTCCGTTGCGGATTTAAATCAACTCGCTGCCATGTATCACGGAATACTGACGCGCTATTTCGCGGAGATTGAAACCTGATGGAATTGTTTCTGACAGATATTTTCCGCCCGCTTTACGGCGCGTTGCGCCTGATGATGTTTGACGCGGGCGGATTGACGCGCATGGATGACAGCCGCCGTGGGGTGATGATTTCCTTCCTCGCGCCGCTCCTGACCTTGCTGCCCATGATCTGGCTCCAGACCCTGCAAAGCCAGACAGCTGAGGTGGCAATGGATGTTTTGTCGCTGTCGCGCGACGCTTTGGGCTATTTGATCGCCGTATTCGGTTTTCCGGTCGCGATGCATTATATTTGCCGTTATCTGAAACGCGGCGCGCGGTATCATTTGCTTGTCGCTGCCGTGAACTGGACCGCGCCATGGCAAATCCTGATCATGGGTTTTGCCTACCTGTTATATAGCTGGTCTTTAATCCCGCGCGCCTTTCCGGATTTAATTTTATTGGCGGCCAGCAGTTTCAACATGGTTTATATCTGGTTCGCCATTCGCGCCGCGCTGGGCGTGACGCGCGGCATGGCCGCGTTAATGGTCGTTTTGATGGCAACCATTCAATTGGTCGGTTTGCTGCTTACCCAAATCAATTTTTAAAATTCCTCTCGTTTTTCCATCAGGAATCTTTATGCTGATGCCAATGCGCCTGATTTCGCTTTTGGTTCTGATTTGTCTGTTTGCGCCGGGCATGGCCTATGCCTTGCAATGCCCCAACCCGCCGCCGCCGCCGCGCGTCATGCTGGATCGTATCGAAGATCCCGTTCAATATGACTTTAACCGCAACCGCGCCAACCTGAACGCCATGGGCGCGAAAATCCTGGCGGCGCAGCGCGCAGGCTCGACCTCCTATGTCGGCGGGCTGACAAACGGCATCATCGCCAGCAATATGTCGACGCAAATCCAAACCTTGACGTCATCGGACGGCATGGCTTGCATGTGGATTTCCGAAATCAATATCAAATTGCATTACCAGCCCACGGTTTACATCAGCCGCGAATTCGTGCCCGGCAGCTGTTATCACAATGCCGTCATGGCGCATGAACAAAAGCATGTGGGTTTGGACCAGGCCTTGCTGGCGGCTTTCGCGCCGCAATTACAACAAGGCATTCAGGCCGGCGCGCAAAGCATCGGTCTGCGCGGCCCAATGCCGCAAGGGCAAATGGAATCCGTCAGCCGGGATTTGCAAAATACCATGGAGCGCAGGCTGAACGATTTAATGGACCGCTTCTCCACCGACCGCGAGGCGCACCAAATGCAGATCGATACGGCCCAGGAATACGCGAGAGTGCAAAGCCTATGCCGCAATTGGCCGTAATGCCATTGCCACTTTTATGGCCGCGCACTAAAGTAAAGACATGAAAAACCTTTTCAAAATCCTGTGCGGATTTTTTGCTGTCATCGGCTTTGTATTTTTTTCAATCATTGTGGGCACTGGATTCTTTATCAGCCATCATTTCCACACCGAAACCAAATTACCGGATCATTTAACGCTGACTTTGACGCTCGCGGATAAGATGGTTGAGATCACGCCGTCTTTCCTGCGCAATTTCGCGGGTGACAGCGCGCCGCCCAGCCTGGAAGAATGGATCGCCGCGATGGCCGAAGCGGCGCAGGACGCCAGGGTTTCCGCGGTTTATATCCGCGCCGTCGGCGGCACGGTTTCCTTGACGCAGGCGGAGGAATTGCGCGCGTCGATTTTACATCTCCGCGCGGCGGGCAAACAGGTCGTTTTCTTTACCGATACATTCGGTGAGGAAGATAACGGCACGGCCATGTATTATCTGGCCTCCGCCGCCAGCAAAATTGTTGTGCAGCCCGGCGGTTTCGCGGGCTTTGCGGGGATCGCGATTGAGGAACCTTTTTTCCGGGGGCTGTTTGACCGTTACGGCGTGCTGCCCGAATTTGAAAAACGCAGCGCCTATAAATCCGCGATGGATAATCTGACGGAAACGCATATGACCGCCGCGGATCACGCGCAGCTGACGCGCCTGATTAATAATCTTTCGGATCATGTTATGCAGGCGGTCGCCCATGACCGCCACATTGATATGGCGGATTTAATCACGCTGCGTGATACCGCGCCCATTCCGGTGGCGGAGGCGGGCAAGCTGGTGGACGGCGTGCAATACGAAGATCAAATCAATCTGCCGGCGGAGCGCGTGGATCTGGACGATTATGTCTCCGGTCAAACGCCGCCGAAACTTAAGAAAGACACGCCGCGCATCGCGATTGTGAATGCCGAAGGCGAGATCGACCGCGGCGCGAACGGCGATAAATCCGCCCTGTCCGACGGCACCATCGGCGCTGAGGATTTCGCCGATACGATGCAGGATATTATGGATAATAAAGATATCAAGGCCGTCGTGGTGCGCCTGAACTCGCCCGGCGGTTCGGCGATTGCGTCGGAAACCATCAACCGCGCGGTGCAGCGCGTCAAGGACAGCGGCAAGCCGATTATTATTTCCATGACGGACGTAGCGGCATCGGGCGGTTATTATATGTCCGCGCCCGCGACGAAAATTCTGGCGCTGCCTTCGACGCTGACGGGTTCGATCGGCGTTTTGGTGGGCAAGGTTTCCGTGGGCGGCCTGTCCAAACAATACAATGTGAATTGGGATGAAATCACGGTCGGCAAAGACGCGGCGCTGTTCGCGAACGGCCGCGGCTTCACGCCCGAAGAACGTGCCGCCGTCGCGCGCTCAGCCGATGCGGTTTACGCGACGTTCAAAGCGCGTGTGGCCGCCGGACGTAAATTACCGCCGGACGCTGTCGAGGCCATCGCCCAGGGCCAGGTTTGGAGCGGCGAAGAAGCCAAGGCGCGCGGCCTGGTCGACGAACTGGGCGGTCTGGTGGCGGCGGTCGGCATGGCGAAAGAGGCGCTCCACCTCGCGCCCGATGCGGATGTGGTTGTAGAGCCTTATACCGGCACTGAAAATCCGCTGGCGATCATCCAAATGATCTTGCATCAAATCGGTGTGATCGACCGCACGAGTTTTAAGGCTTTGCTCAGCCAGCAGATCAACACCTTGCTGAACCCCAAGCCCCTGGAGCTGCAATTCTTTCAGCCGCGTTATTAATTTCTTGCAATCGGGGTTCCAGATACAATAAAATCGGCCTCGCCATGGATCAGGAAGACGAAATCATCCCTACGACTCCCCGGGACCGGATTAAAATCGGCATCTGCATCGCTGTCGGTTGTTTTGTCTTTGCCGTGACGGGAAGCAAGGCCGTCAGAGTTTACAATGATCTTTCGCGCAGCTTTGCGGTGAAATTAACCAGGCTTGATAGCCACGATCAAAAATTCCCGGTTGCCCTCGGCTCCGGTAATCGGGCTCGGTACGACGCCCAAAACCTGCCATCCCATTTCGTCCCGTAACCAGGTTTCAATTTTATCGCAAACTTCGCGGTGCAGGCCTTCGTCGCGCACGATGCCGCCCTTGCCGATATGTTCCTTACCCACTTCGAATTGCGGTTTGATCAAGGCAGCCAGCCATGCGCCCGGCGCGGCCAGTTCCAGCGCCGCCGGTAATACCAAAGCCAAAGAAATAAAACTCGCGTCGCATACGACCGCTTGCGGCGCTTCGGGAATAAGATCGCAGGTCAGATGCCGTGCGTTGGTTTGATCCAGACGCACGACGCGCGGATCTTGTTGCAGTTTCCACGCCAGCTGGCCTTGCCCAACATCCACCGCGTAAACTTTCGCCGCGCCGTGATGCAGCAAAACATCCGTGAAACCGCCGGTTGAGGCGCCCACATCCAGCGCGGTTAAACCGGCGGGTGATAAATTAAAATGTTCAATCGCCGCCGCCAGTTTCATGCCGCCGCGGCTGACCCAGGGATGGAGCGGGGCTTTAACGGTTAGGGCCGTATCATCGGATATTTGCGCGCCCGGCTTTTCAATACGCCTATCGCCCAGAAAAACCTTACCCGCCATAATCAGCGCCTGAGCCTGCGTGCGGCTATCGGCCAAGCCGAGGTTGAGGAGGTGCTGGTCGGCGCGGAGTTTCATGGAATTTAGGAACTAGGAGTTATAGGAATTTAGGATAAAATAATTTCTATCTCCTAAATTCCTATAACTCCTAAAGTCCTACTTCCCTTCCTCAATCGGCACGCCCGGCGCGAACTTGCTGCGCCGCACGGCCAAGGAAGATTTGGTTTGGGACACATGAGGCGCCGAAGTCAATTCAGCCGTCAGAAAACGCTGATAATCATCCCAGTTCTTCGCCACCACGCGCAGCAGAAAATCATAATCCCCCACCAGCAAATGGCATTCGCGCACGTAATCCCAGCGGGAAATGGCTTCTTCAAATTCGCGCAAATCGTGATCGTTGTTCGAGCCCAACTTAACATGAACAAAAGCGGTGATTTTGTAGTCCAACGCCTCGGCGCTCACTTCGGCATGATAGCCGACGATAATGCCGTCCTCTTCCAGCGCGCGCAGGCGCCTGAGACACGGCGGGGCGGAGATTCCGGCGCGCTGCGCCAGATCCACATTCGTCATGCGACCATCCGCTTGCAAATCGGCTAGAATTTTGCGATCAATCTCGTCCAACTTGCTGCGTCGCACCTTTTGGGTCTCCAGTTACTGTGGGTCCACACGGAATGCGCGTAAAATCACTGATAAAGCTGCCAATGTCAACATACTCCGCAATGAATTCTCATGAAACGAATACTTGGCTGGTCTTACAAGACGGTCGGGCCGGGACTGATAACCAGTCTCGCGGGCTGGTTGAAGCCATGAAGGTTTCTCATACTTTTCATGCGCTTAACTTGCCCTTTTGGTATTATTGGCTCTCGCCGCAGGCCGTCAGCAACTATGTTGCTGAACGGCTTTTCGGTTCTTTCACGCGCCCGCCCGCCGGAATCATCGGAACCGGCCGCCGCGCCAGCTATGGCTTGCTGGCCGCGCGTCATCAATGGCCGAATATTCCGACCATCCAAATTCAAGATCCGCATATTAATCTGAACGAATTCACTTATGTCGCCGTGCCTCAGCATGATAATGTGGAGGGCAAGAACGTTATTCAAACCCTGGGCAGCCTGGGCCGCGTCAACGACATGACGCTGCATAACGCGCGCCATGAATGGCAGGAAAAATTATCGCCTTATCAAAAACCGCGCGTGGCGGTCGTGATCGGCGGCAATAATAAATATGTGCGCCTGCATTCCGATTGGGTGGATGACGTCATCGCCAAATGTTATGCGCTGCTCGACCGCGGCATGTCGTTATTCGTGACCGTGTCGCGCCGCACGCCGGATATTTTGCGCGACCGTTTGCGCGCGGCGTTCCCGCATAAAAACAATGTCTATTTTTATGACGGCGTCGGCGAGAATCCTTATTTGGGTTTTCTGGCCTACGCGGATTATGTTCTGGTCACCGCCGACAGCGTCAACATGGTGTCCGAGGCCTTATCGACGCGCGTGCCGGTGGCGCTGCTGCGCATGCCGGGCGAAGGCAAGAAATTCACGCGTTTTTATGACGCGCTGTTTCAGCTGGGCTTGACCCACTGGTATGACGGCGAATGGAAAATTACGGAACGCGAACCCCTGCGCGAAACGGAACGCGTTGGCGAGTTATTGCGGGAAAAACTCAAACTCCTCTAACACTTCATAAGCCGCGCCGTGGCGGGTCAGGTGGCTGCGGATCAGGCAAAAATGATCCACTTCAAAAGGCGGCGTGGTGAAGGCGCCGTAGCTTTCCAGATAATGCAGCAGATCATGCGAATGCGTATTCACCAATCGCGCGAGCGAAACATGCGGCATATATTTCCGCCGCTCCTCCATCACGCCCAGGCGGCGCAGGGCCTGGTTGCATTTCTCGTGCAGCGCTTGCAGCGGCGCGTGATCTTTCACCGCCGCCCACAGGGAACGCGGGCGGTTGCCGGGATCGAAAACACCGATGCCCTGCAAATGCACCTGAAAGTTTTTGATTTCCAGGCCGCCTAATACGCTTTCTATATCACGCGCGGTGGGCTCATCGACCTCACCGATAAAACGCAGCGTCAGGTGGAATTTTTCCGGCCGCACCCAATGCGCGCCTTCCAGGCCCGCCTGAATCAAAGCCAGCTGGCTGCGTTGCGGCTCAGGAATCATCAGGGCGATGAAAAGGCGTTGCACGTAAAGTTAATCAGGGCGCAGGGTTCGGATTACTCGCATGAATCTCGTTAATCGCTTGCACGACTTCAGGGGACAATTTTATCTCCAAACTGTCAATATCCGTTTTTAATTGCGCCATCGTCGTCGCGCCGATGATGTTGCTGGTCAGAAACGGCTGCATATTCACGAATGCCAGCGCCATCTGACAGGGATCAAGGCCATGCCGGTGCGCCAGATCGATATAGGCGCGTGTGGCGGCCTCGGTGCGCGGGCTGGCGTAGCGGTTGACGGGGCGCGGAT
>JABDAM010000037.1 GCA_013289145.1 Alphaproteobacteria bacterium
GCACGCGCCGAAAAAATTATCACCCGCAGATATGTTGCAGGAATGTTTGATGATGGGATTGCGCCTCACCACCGGCATCCCGAAATCACGCATCGCGCATTACGCAGAGGCGGATTTTGACGCGATTTTGCCGCCCGATGCGTTGCAACCCTTTATTGCTGAAGGATTATTATGGGCCAATGACCAGGCCATCGGCGCGACGCCCGCCGGGGCCATAAAATTAAACGCTTTAACGCAAACGCTGATAAAAACCCTGCAATAAAAGCTTGAATTCCACGGGCCTGTCTGATAATTTCCGGTCACAGTAAAAGGAGTTTACATGACGGATACGCCCCTTTCTTATATGGAAGGCATGCCGCGCATTTATGCGCTTGCGGACATTGATAATGTTACCGTGCGCCAACAGTGGGAGCTTATGCTGCACTACTACGCGCGCGAATTTGATCCGGCTGTCCCTCTGGAACAGGTTAAAAAGAAATGCGTTTCTTCGCCTGACAAAATTAAACTGGGCGACCCTAAAACGGCGACATTAATTATGGTGTGCGTCAATGGTAAATTGGATTTGGAAAAATTGGTGAATAAATTTATTAAATCCGATCTGGATGCCAATGTTGCGATGGTTTTTTTGACGCCTGATACGGTCATGCCATGGAAATTCGGCTTTCATGTCACAAAAGCCCTTGATCCTTCCATGCCAGCTTCTTTTCTGTTTAAGGCTGCCGATAAGAATGCGCTAAGCAGATCAACCAAGATTGAGAATTTCGTCCATGATAAACTGATAGAGCCTTTGTTTAATTTAATCCACAATGGCGAAAGGCCTCTGGTTTCGATTGAGCAACAAGTGAAACGGCCGGAAGAAGATGGCGGTGACGGCGGCGCAAATATCCTCCGCGATGGCCGCGTCGGGCCGCCGCCGGTCGCGCCCAGTTTGAAAGGCGGAGCGCCTTTTCCGCCAGGCGTTTAGCCAGCCAAACGCTGCATCATTTCTTCGGATAATTCGAAATTGGCGAAGACGTGCTGCACGTCGTCGTTTTCTTCCAGGGCGTCGATGAGTTTCAACACCTGCGCCGCTTGTTCTTCATTCGGCGTTGACGTCATGTTCGGTTGCCACACCAGCGCGGCGCGTTCCGCTTCGCCGAATTTGGCCTCCAGCGCATCGCGCGTCGCTGTGAAACCTTCCAGCGTCGTTGTCACGACATGGCCCGCCGGGCTGCTTTCGACATTTTCCGCGCCGGCGTCCAGCGCGGCTTCGAACACCGCATCGTTGCCACCCGCGCTGACAGGCAAAATAATCTGCCCAACGTGATCGAACATAAAGGCGACCGAACCGCTTTCGCCCAGGTTGCCGCCATGTTTGGAAAAAGCCATGCGCACATCCGAGGCCGTGCGGTTGCGGTTATCCGTCAGCGCCTCAACGATAATCGCCACGCCGCCCGCGCCATAGCCTTCGTAGCGCACGTTCTGGTAATCATCGCCGCCCTGGTTGCCCGCCGCGATTTTGATCGCATTTTCGATTTTATCCTTGGGCATATCCTCTTTACGGGCCGCCAAAATGGCCGCCCGCAAACGCGGATTCATCGCCGGATCCGGCAGCCCCGATTTTGCCGCGACGGTGATTTCGCGCGACAGTTTCACAAAGGCGCGCGACCGCGCGGCATCCGCCTTGCCCTTGCGGTGCATGATGTTTTTGAACTGACTATGACCGGCCATGGGGGATTCCTATAGAAATTTTACGCCCTATAGAACATTTTTAGTTTATAAATGACAAGAGGATATGTTAAACCTTTTGGAAACTTGAGAGAGAATGCAATGCCCCTGGAAATTATACTTAAAGACGTCGAATGCGGTCAGACCCCATACGAACCCGATGACATTCTGTATGTCTTTCAATACAGCGATCAAAGGGGTTTTATTCAATTTGCGCCCCAGCCTGGCGGCGTGCAAACGTTTAAAAATGAAGGCTGTAGATTACTCAGACGTTTTGCATGCCGGTTGCGGATACAAGATGTAAAAAGAATAGACGCACCGAGAAATTTCAATCCGGAAGACGATCAATTTGCTTTTTCAGACATAACCCTGTTCCGGGATGGTAAAAGATGTGACATCAGTCACCTATGGGCTTATTCATCTGAATTTATACCCTATGAGGACGTCAAAGGCCGAAAAATCTGGCTGAATATAAATCGTTTTACAAACCATGTTTTATCTGGAGAAGACCTGAAGGATCCCGGAGAGGAAAAGATACATTTCGATTTCGACGTCCCCGGATATTCCAAATCCTTCAGAACAAATCCTGAATTATTGAACCGGTTTGATCTGGCGCTGCGATACAGCCTGACGCCTTAAGCCTATTTCCCCGGCTTGCGATCCACCACATCAAACCATACCGGCGAACGGTCGTTCGGCGCGCCGTTATAGTTGACCAGGATTTCCTCACCCGGCTTGATCGGGCCGCGCGCGATAATGTCTGATGTGCGTTTGGTCAGGTTATGCACGATCTTGGCGTTCGGCGCGTAGTTGTGATTATAAATCATGCCGTAGCCGAGGATGAGCGCGAGTTCGTCTTCCTTATCCCAATCAAAGGCATAGTGATCGAGTTTGGTTTTCAAAATATATTGCGAATGACGGCCCGGGATAATCAGGACGGGGCAGCGTTCAATCAGCTCGCCGCGTTTGAATTTGCGCAGGGCGAAAACGCCGCGGCCTTTGCCTTTAACGTCGCGCACGGCGATTTGATAGGGGTGTGTGGATTTATCGGTCATAAGAATTACTTAGGCGAAAGGTACGGTGTTAATCAAGTGCGGACCGAAACGTACCGGTTCGGCGCGCTTGCATTTGCCGCTGTTATCGATTTCCAGATAAATGCCGCATAGCGTCGCGGGGCCTTTGGCGGGTTCCATTTTTTTGTTGGCGATATAGGTGTTCAAAAACCGCTCCACCGCCTGTTCCTGTTGCACGCCAAGGACGGACATATAATCGCCGCACATGCCGACATCGGACTGAAACGCGGTGCCGCCGGGCAGGATCATGGTGTCCGCCGTCGGCGCGTGAGTGTGCGTGCCGACGACGGCGGAGACGCGGCCATCCAGATACCAGCCCATGGCCTGGATTTCCGACGTGGCTTCAGTGTGGAAATCCACAAAGATCCCATTGACGTTGCCGCCCAGGGTATATTGCCGCAACAGATCATCCATCGCGTAAAAAGGACTATTCACCATTTGCGACATAAAGAGCTGCGCGATGGGATTCACCACCAGAATTTTTTGTCCCGCCGCCGTGGTGATGAGGCAAGAACCGCGCCCCGGCGTGCGCGGCAGGAAATTCAGCGGGCGCAACAGCGTGGGGAAATCTTCGTAACAGGAAATTTCGCCTTTGACGTCAAAGGCGTGATTGCCGGTGGTGATGCAATCGACACCTGCGGCGAGCAGCTTTTGCACCGTTTCACGGTTAATGCCCGCGCCGTTCACGGCGTTTTCGCCGTTGACGATAACGGCATCCAGCGACCATTCTCGCCGCCAGATGGGGACTTGGCGCAGCACCGCTTCGCGGCCCGTCTGGCCCATGATATCGCCTAGGAATAAGAGTTTCATCGCGGCGGACAGTAAATAACTTCGCGCGGCGTGACAATGATATTCAGCGGCTGGTCGTGCGGTTCGGCGGTGATCTGTTCGACTTCTTGCTCGTTATAGGCGAGGCCGATGGCGGTGACCGCGACTTGCGCGCGCCCGTTATCTTGATCGCGCTTCGCGCGCAGGTGCGCGAGGGTGCGGTCATAGTATCCCTTGCCATATCCAATCCGATTACCCGCGCGGTCAAAGCCGAGCAGCGGCACCAGCACAATATCCGGCACCACAACAGGCCGGTCCGTGGGCGGTTCGGGTATTTTATACATATAATTCGGCTGCAATTTATCACCTATCTGATAGGCGCGAAAAATCAGCGGCGCATCTTCATGGGCCACCACGGGCAGGCACAGCGACAGACCGTGATTAGAAAAAATTTCCATGACTGGCAGCGCGTTGATCTCCTGCCCCATCGCGGCGTAACCGGCGACGTGGCCCGCGCGCGCTTTCAATTCCGGTACAATGTGATTGCGGAAATGCGCCAGCAAATCCAGCATAGCTTTGGCATTATTCTGCGCCGCCGCCCAGCGCGCAGCGCGCAATGCAGCGCGTAATTCGTTTTTATCCTTAGTCACCCGACTATATAAGCGCAGATCACCAGATACGCGATAAAAATCTACCGTTTATACCGCGCAACCGTTCAACAAGGCATCTTTCAGTTTGTGGCCAAAAGTACCAGCCTCTTCGTTGCCTTTTGGAATACGGCACACGCCATATTGCATGGCTTGTTCCAGCAGCTTGATATCTTGTGTGCCGGTGTGAATGATAATGGGTGTATCCGGTGAAGCCTGACGCAGCGCAGTCACAGTTTCTATCCCGTAACTATCCGGCAAATGCAAATCCGCCAGGACAAGGTCATAATGATTTTCGTGCAATTCCGTCAGGGCATCGCCCACTTTATCCACCTGCGTCACATGATAAATGGTGTTATTTTCAGGATCGCGGCGCAGCCATTCCCGCACCAGGACCTTGCCGGGCATGCTGTCTTCGATATGCAAAATTTTCATCACTTGAGAAACATGATCGCTTGAGGCGCTGCTCGAAAGGATATGTTGTTGTGCATCGCTCTTTGCAGCTGTAATTTTAGTATAACGTTCATGTAAAAAGGGAGACATGGAGTTCCTCCAAGGTTTAAAATATTCAATCTTAAGTTTAGTATATCTCCGCTACAATTTTATGACGATATTATAAGGTATTGTTTATATCACATGAATTTATCCGAATTATCGTTTATTTTCAAAGAGATATAAGTGGCGTATCGGGATAAAATTTTTGCCGCAATACAACTTTAGATTTTAATGAATAACAGCCAGGCGGGCGATGGTTATTTGCATCTCCACAGCGGACCCAGTTACCCAGGTGGGCGCCATATAACTACCGCCAATGACGATAATCAGGGACAGCTCCCGCTATGTTTTTATCGGCCCTCGGGAGTTTCGCAACCTGTCGACACCGCCCAGCCGCTATTAGCTTAGGCCGCGCGGAGCTTTTCCGCAATAGAATTCACGCGGCCGGTCAGGTGACGGACGGCGGAGACGATGATTTCGCGTTCTTCGGCCGGGACGGATTCTTTGGCGATATCCCAGGCTTTTTCCGCGGCTTCCTGCATCACGGTGGCCTTGTCCTCGGCGGTGGATAATTCATCCAGCAACATCAGGTTCACCATAATCAGCAAATGCGCGTCGGAAACCGGCTGATCCATCTGCATTTGCAAATTCATCACGCGGGCGTGGAGTTGTTTGACTAATTCCTGAATTCGCGGAGCTTCGGCCTCGCTGCAGGCGATGGGATAGGTGCGGCCGTTCAGCGGGACTTCAACGACGGTCATGCTTGTCATGCGGCCTGATCCAGCAGTTTTTGCGCGTCAATGATGGTGGCGTCGAGGCGGCGCGCGAATTCGGTGCGTTGAATGTCAAAGGGTGAGCGCGGCGCGATGACATTTACATTGGCGGCCACGGGATGGGCGGCAAGATGGTCCTCGATGCGATCGAGCGCTTCATCGAGTTCTTCAAGGGCTTGGCGGAGATCCTGCACGAATCTGATTCTATGGGATTTTCATACCATTGCGCAAGATGCTGCGTGCAATTTCCGTCTCGCACCCATCGGTTGTGTGGAGGAGGATACCGGGGCGCAGGGTAAGCGGCGTTTTGCGCCCCTTGCGCGCGCGGATGATGACGCGTTCAGCAGGGACATTTTCACGCGGCCAGAGGGGAATGATTTCAATCGCGCCGAAACCGTCCAGGTTTTTGATAATGCCGGCCAGGGCATCCGCGCGGTGAATGATTGTGACACTGCCATGCGTCTTCACCACGCGCCGCGCGGTATTTATCCACGCCGTAAGATCATCCATCATAAAAGACGCCGCACGTTGCGCGTTCTGCGGCGCGTCGTGCTGTGTGTCATCATGATAAGGCGGGTTCAGGATGACGTGATCAAAGATGTCATTTTGAAATGGGTGCGTTTTGAGATCGGCGCAAATGATTTCAGCTGTTAAATTATTCTGCAAAAAATTCCCACGCGCCAGATCAGCTTGTTCGGATTGGATTTCGATGCCGGTGATATGCAAATTTTCAACACGCGCCGCCAGGCACAAACCCGACGCGCCCGCGCCGCAGCCCAAGTCCAGCACGCGATCCCCCGCCTCCGCCAGACCATTTATTTCCCCGGCTTGCGCCGGGCAGGCAGCCGCGAGCATCACCGCATCCAAACCCGCGCGGTAACCCTCGGCGTTTTGCGTGATCTTCACGCGGCCATCGAGGAGGTAATCAGTGCGCGTCACAAACTGAGCGCGCGGCCGTATCTGCCGTCAGGTTTGATTGCGATTGCTTTGGTCATGCCGTCGTTGGGGGTCAGAGGGTGAGACAGCCATTTCTTACTCGTCCTCATCATTTCATTAAAGACCTGAATTGCCAGGAAATCTTTTCCGCTCTCACCCAAGGCCTCCAGCTCCTCGCGCGGCCTTAACGGCTGCAGCATCAAGAAAACATTATCAAAATACGCTTTTTTGTCTGGCGCCAGCACCCTGTGGCTTTCTTCGGCATAGCCCCAATAACCGCTTTTATCCGCATCGATAAAGGCCGCATCGAAACTGTCATTTTCAAATTTCGCCTTCGTCAATTCATCCAGGGCGCGCCCGACGTGAACTTTGATCTTATGCCCCAGCCCTGCGCGCTCAAAACCTTCGCGCGCGATATCGGCGAACTGTTCGTTCATTTCAAACGTGTCGATTTGCCAGCCATGCTCGCCCAGCATTTTCGGCAGATAATAAGCCAACCATTGCGTGCTGTAGCCAAGGTAAGTGCCGATTTCCAAAATCCGGAACGGGCGGTCGGCCATTTCAACTTTATGTTCCCTCGCCGCTTCCAGCATTTCCACCGCCAGCAAATGGCCTTGATGATGTTCGATGGGAAAGCGGGCGATTAAGGGGTCATCCACCTGCTCTTCGTTATATTCGCGCACCCATTGCATGGCTGGCGTTTCGGGTGGGCATAGACTGGCCAGATATTCATCCAGGCCTGCGGGGAAAAATGAGACTTTGTGTGGATTTCGCTTGCTCATCGCTTATTCCTTAAGTGTTGTGAGATTGGCGGTTTTATAGCACAAACAGAGCAAAATCGGATAATTATTTCGATTGAGTTGATTAAGAAATCATAAATTAGATTTTAACCGCTAACGACAAACCATCTCCGATCGGCAAAATCACACTGCGCCAGCGCGTATCCGCCGCCAGCGTGTCGTTCACGCCGCGGATGGTTTGCACGACTTTGTCTTGCGCCTTGGCATCCACCACTTCGCCGCTCCACAGGGTGTTATCAATCATCATCAAGCCGCCAGGGCGCAGCAGGCGGTGCGCCTGTTCAATATAGTGGGGGTAATTGCCTTTATCCGCGTCAATAAAAACGGCATCGAAAAAATCATTTTCAAATTTTGGCAAAGTCTCAAGCGCGGGCGCTAGGTGCAAATGGATTTTATCCGCAACGCCCGCCTTGGCCCAAAATTCGCGCGCAATTCCAGTCCACTCGCCATTGATGTCGCAACAATGCAACTCACCGCCTTCATAGAGAGCATTTACCATCCAAAGCGCGCTCATACCCGTGAAGGTGCCAATTTCCAAAACTCGCCGCGCTGAAAAGGCAAAAAGCAGCCAGGCCATCACCTGACCCTGAAACGCATCAATCTGCATCCCCGCGATATCGCCCAGCGCCGCCGTGCGGGCGCGGAGTTCCGGCATCACGGGCAGTTCAGGCATGCCGCGCGCGGCGACATAAGACAGGATTTCAGGCGGAAAGAATGAGGTTCGCATGGGCATAACTTGACATAAGCAGGGCCGCCCGCCAAGGTGCCGCCCTGAAAGAATAATATGATTGCGCCCGCAAAATCTTTGGCAAAAACCGTGCTGGCCGCGCCGGAAAAAGGCGCGCTGGAAAATTTATCCGCCGCGCTGGCGGAGGATATGCGCGGCGTGAATGCGATCATTCTGCAAAATCTGGAAAGTGAAGTTGCCCTGATCCCGCAGGTGGCGCGTTATCTGATCGCCGCGGGCGGCAAGCGTTTGCGGCCGTTATTGACGGTGGCCTCGGCGCGTTTGTGCGGCGCGGTGGATAACGTCTGCCACAGCCTGGCGGCGGCGGTGGAGTTTATTCATTCCGCCAGCCTTTTGCATGATGATGTCGTGGATGAAAGTCATCAACGCCGCGGCCAGCCCAGCGCGAACGAAGCCTTTGGCAATAAGGCGAGTATTTTGGTGGGTGATTTTCTGTTCGCGCGCGGATTTGAATTGATGGTGGCCTCCGGCAGCCTGGAAGTATTGAAGATTTTATCACGCACCAGCGCGCTGATTACCGAGGGCGAAGTTTTGCAACTGTCCCTGGCCGGAAATATTGAAACGCGCGAGGCGGATTACCTGCGCGTGATTGAAGCAAAAACAGCGTCACTGTTTTCCGCCGCGACCGAAGTCGGCGCGGTGCAGGCAGGATCGCCGCACCGCGATGAGATGCGGGATTTCGGTTATCATTTCGGCATGGCGTTTCAATTGATTGATGACGTGCTGGATTATTCCGCCGACGCGGGGGCGCTGAACAAAAATCTGGGTGACGATTTCCGCGAAGGCAAACTCACCTGCCCTGTCATTCTGGCCATCGCGGCGGGCACGGCGGAAGAAAAAGATTTCTGGCGCAGCGCGATTGAATTGCAGCAGCACGAAGATGCCATGTTCACGCGCGCGCAAAGCCTGATGCATAAGTATAAAGTCTTTGACGCCGTGCGGGCGCGGGCGGAAGATCATGCGGGCAAGGCGCGCGCGGCGCTGCAAGGCCTGCCGCCACAGCCGCTGCGGGAGCAATTATTGGATGTTTTGGATTATTGCGTGACGAGGCAGGCATGAAACGGATTTTATTTTTGTTATGTTTGTTACCGCTTGCCGCGCGCGCGGGAGAGCCGGAATTAAGCGGCGAATATCAAAAGTGGCAGACCTATCACTATGCCGAAAACGGCGCGCCCGTTTGTTATGCCATGACGCGCGCGGAAGCCACGCATGACGCCAAGGGTCATCACCTGGCCATTAAATCGCGCGGGCAGGTTTTATTGCAGGTCACGCGCCGTCCGAGCGAGGGTGCCAATCCGGTCGTGTCCTATGTCGCGGGACAAAGCATTAAAAATAAAACACCCGTG
>JABDAM010000038.1 GCA_013289145.1 Alphaproteobacteria bacterium
GCAAGCTTTTTCAGGCCTTTTTTATAGCCTGAATTAACCATGTTCGGCGTTATGAATAAACCGGCGGCCAGCGATAGTTCCTCATATAACTCATCACGCAATTTGCCTGTTTCATTAAGCTCATTCAGGTGATTAATGATCATAAGGCGCGAGTTCTCCGCCTCGGGCAAGCGTAGATAAAAAATATTATATGGCAACTTTTTATCGGTCATTATAAAATTGATGGACGGTTGGTTTCCAAACGGCGAGGGTATACCTGAAAATCTTTGCGATCCAAGGTCGCAACAATGTTTTCCAGATAACGGACATCAACGTCTTCAACCAAGTCCGGCACAATCGATTGCAAAACGCGCAGTCCATTGCCTAGGTAAGGCATGACCCTGTCGAAATCGACGCCTTCATTATTCGTGCCGGAAATAAATCTGCCCGCGATTTCTTTTTGTTGCGGGCGGCGCAGTTCTTTAAATCTTGCGGCAAAATGTTCATGCAGATCGGCCAGAGTTTCGCGTTCCTGCTCCGTCAGGTAACCCATTGCGCGGTTATCCTCATCGGTTCGCAACAACGGATAGGGATTTTGACTCGCCGGGTGATAGCGCGCCATGATGATAAAAGTCGCCCCCTGGGCGTAAAGATCCAGGTTCAAGGCATCCGTAATCAATTCCTTCACCGCTTCAGTGATGTCGGGTTTATTGATCCGCGCGGCTTCCTGCATCAATCTGCCGAAATTAAACAGGATGTCCGTGGAGGGATGTTCTGGATCCTCCGCCGGCATGGTCAGGATCTCGGACGGGTAAATGCGCTGCCCCTCTGATCTTTGCGCAAGCCGTTCCAGCCGCTGGTGGATGACCATGCTCGGCATGTCGCGCACGGCCCGATAGGGGTGCGCTCTGGCAACGGGGATATCGTAAAGAATTAACGGTTCGCTCATGTGTTTTCTTAATATAATATAGACGTTATAAGAATAAACACTTATATAGTGTAAAGCAAATAAATTATTACTTTCATGCCCACCATCCACCTCATCATTTCCGGCGGAATTGCCGCTTACAAGGCGCTGGAGCTCATTCGCCGCTTGCGCGATGCGGGCTGGCGCGTGGTGCCGGTTATGACGCGTTCGGCGGCGCACTTTGTCACGCCCCTGTCTGTCGCGGCGCTGGCTGGCGAAAAGGTTTATGGGGATTTGTTTTCCCTGACGGATGAGGCGGAAATGGGCCATATCCGCCTGGCGCGGGATGCGGATTTGATCGTCGTTGCGCCTGCCACGGCCAATATCATGGCCAAAATGGCTCATGGCGAGGCGGATGATCTGGCCACGGCCGTCCTGCTGGCCACCGACCGGCCGGTTTTGCTGGCGCCCGCGATGAACCCGCATATGTGGGATCATGTGGCGACGCGCGAGAATGTGAAAACGCTGGCCGCGCGCGGGATGCATTTCGTTGGGCCGAATGGCGGCGATATGGCTTGCGGTGAAGTCGGGACGGGCCGCATGGCGGAGGTGCCGGATATTCTGGCTGCGATAGAAAAAATCTCCGGCGCGCGGCCGCTGGCCGGAAAAACCGCGATTGTTACGGCGGGCGCGACACAGGAACCCATTGATCCGGTGCGCTTTATCACCAACGGTTCATCGGGCCGCCAGGGGGTGGCGATTGCGAAAGCTTTGGCGCGCGCGGGCGCGAAAGTCACGCTTATTCATGGTGTGATGCAGGTGGATGCGCCCGTGGGTATGAATGCGATTTTTGCGCGTACGGCGGATGAGATGTGGACGGCGGTGCAGCAAGTTTTGCCAGCGGATATTTTTATCGGCGCGGCGGCGGTGGCGGATTATGCGCCGGTGGAGATTGCAGGGCAGAAAATAAAAAAATCGGGCGAAGAAATGACGATTACCTTGCGCCCGACTGTGGACATTTTGAAATCGGTCGGCAACCACACGCGGCGGCCCAAGCTTGTTATCGGCTTTGCGCTGGAGACGGAAAGTCACTTCGAAAACGCTCAGGCCAAACTGGCGGCGAAAAAATCAGATTGGATTCTTATAAATGATGTCAGCGCGATGCATGCGGAGGACAATAAAATCACCTTGCTTTCCAGCGCGAAAAATATAGAATGGCCCGCAATATCAAAAGATTCCGTTGCCCGAATGATAACGGAGGAAATTGTGAACCATTTTGCAAGAGGAGAACCCTGATGCCGCGCCTGACCGTACAAACCACTTTTGACGCCGATACCACCGACCTGCCGGTGCCCGATTACGCCACGCCCCAGGCCGCCGGATTGGACCTGATCGCCGCGAATAAAGAACCGATTACGTTGCAACCGTCCGAACGCATCTTGGTGCCGACGGGGATTTCGATGGCCCTGCCGCCGGGCTATGAGGCGCAAATCCGTCCGCGCTCCGGCTTGGCGCTGAAACACGGCGTGACGGTTTTGAATTCGCCCGGCACGATCGACAGTGATTACCGCGGCGAAGTCCAGGTTCTGCTCATCAACCTAGGTACCCAGCCATTTGTGATCGAACGCGGCATGCGCATCGCCCAAATGGTCGTGGCGCGTTTTGTGCAAATTCAATTGCACGAAGTCGACACATTGCCCGGTTCCGACCGCGGCATCGGCGGTTTCGGTTCCACGGGCGGGATAAATAATAATACTCCGCCAGCGACAGCGGCGACCGGGACGAATAGATAATTTTACTTGCAAATTATGAATCAGATTGATAGATAGTTGCGTGTTCGACATTCTGTCGATAATAAACAGGAGACACGAAAATGGATGAGTACAATATAGACATCGCCAATGCCGGAGGCGAAGGATTAGGCACCGCGAAAAATTCATATTATCCAACCCCACGCCATTCAAAAGCTGCAACGCCGTTCAAAGACTACGATCTAGACATTGCCAATGCCAAAGGAGAAGGATTTGGTACGGCAAGGTTTCATCATCCATTGCCGCAATCCTCTGCGCAGCTTCGGCGGCCCGCACCTCAAGGTCCCCAAAACGCTGTCGGCGGCTAAGAAATTGGTTTGATTTTTGCAGGTTTTTGTTTATTCCTATGACAGGGAGATATTAAATGCCAAAAGATTTAAAATACGCCCATGATCAAGGCGTCTGTGGTGACATAAACCCGGACGCGCGTTTCTCTGACTTGCAAGGCTTGCGCCGCCGCGAAGCCATGATTTCAGCCACGGGTTTGATCGCCGTTGCCGTGACGGGCTTGGTTTGCCTGACCAGCGCAGCCGTTTTGGCGGCGGGACAGACGGCGCGCCAAGGCGGCATAAAACCCCTGATTTAACGATTTTATTTGACAGACAGCCTTTTGCGCGGCTAAAAGGATCGCCCAAAGGATCAGATTATGGCTACGAAAAGAACCTATCAGCCCAGCAAATTGGTGCGCAAACGCCGCCACGGCTTCCGTGCGCGCATGGCGACCGTTGGCGGCCGCAAAGTGATCGCGGCCCGCCGTGCCGCTGGCCGCAAACGCCTGTCGGCTTAATTTGCACATCGAAACCCTGCGCAAGCGCGCGGATTTCGTCACCATCGCCAAGGTCGGCTCGCGCGGGATCGCGCATAGCGTGACCGTTCAGGCGCGCCCCGCGCCGCCGGAACAGACGGCTGTCCGGCTTGGCTTTACCGCGACGAAAAAATACGGCAATGCGGTATTGCGGAACCGCGCCAAGCGCCGTTTGCGTCACGCCATCCGCGCGGTGCTGGCGGAAAAGCCCATCGCGCCGCATGACCTGGTTTTAATCGCGCGTGAGGAATTGCCGAACCGGGATTACGCGACGCTGTTGCAGGATTTGCGGTACTGTTTGCGTAAAGCTGGCGTGACGAGCAGACGAGCGGACGAGCAGACGAGCGGATGAGAAAAATAATGGCAGAAAAAATAATTCAATTTGTCGAAAAAACGGCATTGCATCTCGTCTGCTCGTCCGCTCGTCTGCTCATCCGCTGTTATCAACTTCTTATCTCCCCCCTCAAACCCCACACCTGCCGCTACGCTCCGACCTGTTCGCGTTATGCGCTGGAGGTGCTGAAAACCCACCCGCCCGGCGCGGCGATAAAGTTGATTTTCCATCGCGTCATCTCTTGCCATCCCTGGGGCGGCTATGGTTATGATCCGCCCCCGACACCTGAGAAAACCTTGCCGAAAACATGAATTCACATTCCGAACAAAAAAATCTGATCCTGGCGGTCGTTATCTCGCTGGTGATTATTTTTGGTTATAATTTTTTGGTTGAACGCCCGCGCCTGGAAAAAATGCGCGACGAAGCGTTGCATCAGCAAGCCGTACAGAAACCTACGCCGGCCGCCGCCGTTATCCCCGTGGAAACAGGGACAAAATCGCGCGCCGAAGTGGTGGATACAGGCGGGCGCGTGACGATTAATACACCCAGCCTGCGCGGCACGATCAATCTGAAAGGCGCGCGGTTTGATGATCTGCAATTGGTGAAATATTTTATAACGTTGCAGCATAAGGAAAACGTTACGCTGCTCAGCCCTGTTGGGACGGATGCGCCTTATTATCTGGAGCAGGGCTGGCTGGCGGATGGCGCGCGCGCGCCGAATGCCAATAGCGTTTGGAAAGCGGATGGCGACGCGCTGACGCCGCAAAAACCGCTGACCCTGACATGGGATAACGGCGAGGGATTAATTTTCACGAAAACCATCGCGGTGAATGACAATTATATGTTCACCGTCACGCAGCATGTGGAAAATCATTCCGGTCATGCGGTGACGCTCTATCCTTATGCGCGGATTATGCAGTTGCATCACGCCAATGACGCAAACAAGCAAACGGCTAAAGCGCCGATGGTCGGGTTTCTGGGCCTGCTGGGTGTCATCGACAATAATTATCACGGCGTAAAATATGATGATTTGACAAAAAACCGCGACCAAGCCGAAGAAGTGCAAAATTATCAGGGCACCGGCGGCTGGTTCGGCATTACGGATAAATATTGGTTTACGGCGATTATTCCGGATCAAAGCAAACCGATCGACGCGCGTTTTGTGCGGACCGGCAGCGCGCCGCTTGTGGGCAATTGGCCCTTCCGCCATGTCGACCGTGATGACCGTGATTTCCAGGCGGATTACCGCAGCGCGGCCGTGACGGTCGCGGCGGGCGACAGCGCGGCGGATACCTCGCATTTCTTTGCGGGCGCAAAAGAAATGAAATGGCTGGATGCTTATGAAAAATCGCTGAGCGTTCCGCGTTTTGATCTGGCCGTCGATTTCGGCTGGTTTTATTTCATCACCAAACCATTTTTCTATCTGCTGTCCTGGATGGGCCATACGGTCGGCAATTTCGGCGTGGCGATTATTTTATTCACGCTGCTGGTGCGCGGCGCGATGTTTCCGGTGGCGGCGCAGTCTTACCGCTCGATGCAAAAGATGAAGGTCGCCGGGCCGAAGATGAAAGAGCTCCAGGAAAAATACAAAGGCGATCCGGCGAAATTACAGGGTGAGATGATGGCCTTTTACCGCAAGGAAAAAATCAATCCCATGGCGGGCTGTTTGCCGATGCTGATTCAAATTCCGGTATTCCTGTCGCTTTATAAAGTTTTGTACGTGACCATCGAAATGCGCCAGGCGCCGTTTTTTGGTTTTCTCACCGACCTGTCTGTTGCGGACCCGACGAATATTTTTAATCTGTTCGGTTTGCTGCCTTTCGCGCTGCCCGCTGCGCTGCATCTGGGTATTCTGCCGATCCTGATGGGGGTTACATCCTGGTTGCAGATGCGCATGACGCCGGTGGCCTCGGCTGATCCCACGCAAAAACAGATGATGGCCATGATGCCCTGGATGATGATGGTTATGTTGTCCGGTTTGCCTGCGGGCTTGATGCTCTATTGGATTTCGTCGAACTTTTTGGGAATTTTGCAGCAATGGATCATCCGGCGCGAACCCCAGAAGAATTAGCGCGGCTGTTCCACGCGGGCGCGGCGCAGTTCGTTTTGGGCGTCGCTGGGCTGGAACAGTTGCCCGCGGCGGACCGGCCTGAATGTGCGTTCATTGGGCGTTCGAATGTGGGCAAATCGTCGCTGCTCAACGCGCTGTTCGGCAATTCCACTTTGGCACGCGTGTCCAATACGCCGGGCCGGACGCAGCAGTTGAATTTTTTTAATTTTCAGGATGGCACAGCCTATATCGTCGACGTACCCGGTTACGGTTACGCCAAAGCGCCCGAACGCGAAGTGCGGCAGTGGCAAGGCGTGTTAAAAAACTATTTGCTTGGCCGCGTGAATTTGCGCCGCGCTTTTTTGCTGATCGACGCGCGCCACGGCATCAAGGCCAACGATCTGGAAATGATGGAAATGCTGGACACGGCGGCGGTGGCCTATCAGATTGTTTTGACCAAGGCGGATAAAATTTCCGCCGCCACTTTGGAAAAAGTGCTGGCGGAGACGCAGGCCCGCATCAAAAAACATGCCGCCGCCGCGCCGGAGGTGTTGGTGACAAGTTCGGAAAAATCCGCCGGCATCGAAAATTTGCGTGCGGCGGTTGCGCAAATTTTGTAAAGTCACGCCATGGACATCAAAAACCTCATCGCTGCCTCGCCCGACCGCGAAACACATCGCGGAAAAATTATCGTCGTGAAATACGGCGGCAATGCCTTGGCCGATGGCGGCAATGGCGCGGCGGCTTTTGCGGAGGATATCGCGGCCCTGGTTTCAGCTGGGATAAAGCCCGTCGTCGTGCACGGCGGCGGGCCGCAGATTGACGCGGCGCTAAAGGCTGCGGACATTCACAGCGAATTCGTGCGCGGCCTGCGCGTGACCACAGCCGATGCGATCGCCGTGATTGAAAAAGTTTTGTGCCATGACGTGAACGGCGAAATCACCCATGCCTTGCGCGCGGCGGGCGTGAAGGCCGAGGGGATTTCAGGCAAAACGGAAAACCTGATCAGCGTCGAAAAATTGCAATCGTCTGAGGCTGATTACGGCTTTGTCGGGGAAATCAAAGCCATCCATGCGGATGCCGTGCGCCGTATGATCGATGCGGGCGTAGTGCCTGTCATCGCGCCCATCGGCGTGGGGCCGGAGGGTGAAAGTTTTAATATCAATGCTGATACGGCGGCGGGCGCCATCGCGGGCGCGTTGGCGGCTTATCGGTTTTTTCTCCTCACCAATGTCGCGGGTGTATTGAATGCGGATAAGAATCCGATTTCGGAATTATCCGCCGCGCACGCCCGCGCGATGATCGCCGACGGCACCATCGCGGGCGGCATGATCCCAAAGGTGGAAACCTGCCTAGGCGCGATTGCGGCGGGTGCGGGGGCCGCGGTGATCCTCGACGGCCGCGTGCCTCATACGGTCCTTTTGGATTTATTTACCCCCAATGGGGCAGGGACATTAGTGCGAGGGTAGAAACTTGTAATCCACCCGCAGGTATGTTTTATACTGTTGATATATAAACTTAAGCGGGGACAATAATGGCTAATAATCTAAAACTACACCTCGATGTCGGCGGCACAGGGGTCGACTATGAACTTTGCGATCTGCAAACCGGCAGAGTTATACGTGAAGGCACCGTTGCGACCGCCGATTTTGATCATCCTGTAGGACTGCTGGAACTGATTGCAGAGGACAGCGGTGCGAAAGAATTGGCCAAGGCGGTTGAGGTCGCGATGCCAGGCCAGGAACATGATGGGGTTTGGCTGGCTTCCAATGTATGCCCCATGTCTGAAGCATTATTTCAAGAAGGCGGATGGCGATTTGATGCAGTTAGTTTTGTCAACGATCAATCCGCCAAGGCGGCAGGTTCCATTCATTATGAAGCTCCTGAAGAATCAATCATCGTGCCAAAGCGAATTGAAGCGGCAGGGAAATTAAACCAGGTTGTTGTATCGGTCGGCACGGGATTGAATATTGGCACGGCGGAATTTTTAACGGCGCCTGACGGCAAACCCTTTGTTAACATTCTGGTTTCTGAATATGGTCAGGTATTGTCTCATGAGCTTTCTCCTCATTGGGGGCTGCCGGATGCGCCTCGATATCGGATTGAAGAGATGTTTTGCGGAGACGGAATTAAAAGATACTTTGGATGCAACGAAGGTATAGATCATCGTCGTTATGGTTATGAACTGGCTCAGGTTTTGTGTGATATTGCCTTCACGCTTTTACCGGGTTCGATCGTATTGGACGGTGGCGTCATTCACGGCATGCAAAGCGATTTGAAGTCACAAAAACCAACATCCCAACAAACGGATTTGATGCGAGGTTTAATTGAAGGTTATTGCGCCATTCGCCGGGGGCATAATGAAGAGAGTACAGCGGCAATTAATATTATTCCGCAATCGACACAGCTGGTTTTCGGGCCATCGGAACAAAGCCTGGCAATGCTGGGCCTTCGGGCGATCTCCAAAGCCAAACTTGCGGGCGGTATTACGGTTGGCGGGAAGCCGCTTGTTCGCTCCCCTGTTTGTTCCGGCGCGAAGTTGGCGGCGGAAACAAGTTATGGGGCTTTCGACCCCGGTATCTAAG
>JABDAM010000039.1 GCA_013289145.1 Alphaproteobacteria bacterium
GAGTCACAATAGCGACCGGAGTTGATCTTGGACAATACAGTCAAAAAGAAATAAAAGCCTGGGAAATTGCAGACTCTTTAAAAACAAAACTGTTACCCTACGCTTCACCGCTTAAGGGGCAGGCCGCTCAAAACTACTTACAAGCACACCCTTTACCGACATTAACACAAGATGAAGGTAATACATTGGACAAGGCAATCCGTCAGAAAAAACTTAATACACTTATAAAAAAATATGATGCGGCTACCAACGGAGCAAGTTTTATCGAACTGCCTAAAGAAGCTCAAACTGTAATTTTTTCTGTTGCTTATCAAAACGGGGACTTAGCCACTGCCGCCCCTAACTTCTGGTCGGCTGTCACGCAACAAGATTGGATTACCGCTTGTCAGATACTTAAGAATTTCATGACTAATCCAGCTAAAGTTGATCCTTTCAAACCCCGGCATGAAAAAGATGCGCAACTGCTATCAAAATTAATTCCGGCGACTCCAACTGGAGGAACGCAACTAAATTTCTTATTCTGAAAATTAATGAGAAGGGGTTTCTGCATCAGTGCATGCTGCTTTGGTAAGTTTATAGGTTCCATATTGCCTGCTGGCGTTTTTACCCCAATCATCGGAGGATCTCCCCACTTCATTAAGTTGGATTTCCGCCGAATCATTGTTGTCTAAATGCAATTTTCCTTGGCCTTTATTTCCCCAATTATCGGTAAATCTAAATTTAAAATCGCTAATTCCTATCCGTTTTATTGGCAGATCATCTACTTCTAATACCTGCCCTGAATCCGGCATATAATTAGCAAAAGACAGGGAAAAAATGTTGCCTTTTTGCTCTAATATCACATCCATTGTGAAGATACCCAGCTTGGCTGTTTTCTTGCCTGTATCACCGTTTAATTCTTCTTTAAAGCAATATCTTGAGAAGCTTATTGTTTGATTAGCGGAAGCATCTCCATCCGCTGCAAGCGCGGGAACCGGCGTTGCCGTACTTCCAAGCAAAACAAACATACACACAAGGGCAAACGTTCTCATTTTTCTATTATAACCTGCCCCCGGGCCGGATTCAATCATCGGGCATCATCAATCTTGCATACCCCCGCACACGCCTTGCGGGAGTGATAAAGAAATGGTATTTATCTGAATCAGCCGGATCGGACCGGCACAGAATGCCCAAAGAACTTAGAGGCCCATCGGAGGATAAAGCCATGAATGCACCCGCTACCGCAGCCGCCATGCCCAATAATCAGCGCGAAAACCGCGCCGTTGAGCGGGAAATCCTGACCCGCGTCACCAATGCCCTCGAAGCCGCCGCGAAAACCGGCAGCCGGGAAGCGCTGGCGAAAGCGGCTTCGGACAATCAGCTGCTTTGGTCGGTTTTTGTGCGCGATTTACAAAGCGGTCAAAACCACCTGCCGCCCGAACTGCGCAAGCAGCTTTTGGAAATCGGCCAGACCGTGATCCGCGAAATTTCAGAGAACATCAATAAAACGCTGGATACGGAGTTCCTAATCTCCATCAACCGCGCGATTATTGAGGGCCTGTCGGACAATTAATCCGTCGCCACCCTAGAAAATTAAGGGGCCGGTTTTCCGGCCCTTTTATTTTGCCTTGCAAGTATTAAATTTCTTGGAAATCCTTCCACAATCGTTTTTAATATGTGAAAGGGTATTTTTTATGACAACAATGGAAAAAGATGTGTGGGTGACGGGACACACTCCTATGTTTCACGGGGGCGGTTACGGCGGCTTTATGGCCCGCCAAGGATTGGCGCTCGCGATGTTTGGCGCCGAACGAATCGGCATTAAAGAAATCTGATCGACCGGAAGCTTGCGGAAGCCAGCGATTTTTCTCTGCCGCTGCAATACGCATGGCCGCCCAGAATTCCGTATCAAGCACGGCCAATGGTGGCGAGTCTTTAAGCTATAAATAACTTGCTCTTTTCCCGAATTATGCGCTAGGTTGCACCCGTCAAATATTAGGAGAAATTAAATGGCCCAAAAATACTCCCCGGCGGAAATCGCCAAGGCAACCATTCGCATGTACACAGGTTGTTATGATGGCGTTTTAACGCATAGCGATATCCCTTCTTTCTGCCGGTGGATGAAAGAGCGGAAATGCAAACAACAGTTCGTTATTCTGGTTGATGAAGACGCCAAAGCCCGCGTCACTTATTTAAAAGACGATGGGACCTTCGCGCCTTTCAAAAAACAATGCACACAAACGGGTTACAGCGATCATGAATATCATCACCGCGAAATATATACCGTCGCCGATTCTGCAAATTTTACTATTTATGAGGAGCTGAAAGCTCGCAAGCAGAGTGCCAGATGGACTAAAGAAACGAAGTACGCCTACCATCCCACCCGCAGGCCCAAGATCCCCGCCAGAATAGGCCGCCTGGAAATTGTGAACGGCGTTATTCAACCTGACCGCTGCTCTCCCTGACAAGGAGAGGAGGAACTTCAAGCATACCGGGATGACAGGGCCTGTATGAATTGCTAAACGCGTCATATGACGAAGCAACCCATTGCCCTCATCACCGGCATCACCGGCCAGGATGGTTCTTATTTATCGCGCTTTTTGCTGAGCAAGGGCTATATCGTTCACGGCATCAAACGCCGCGGTTCGTCGTTCAACACCGGGCGCATCGATGGCATTTACCAGGACCCGCATTACGAAAGCCGTAATTTCTTTTTGCACTACGGCGATATGACGGATTCCACCAACCTGATCCGCATTATCCAGGAAACGCAGCCAACCGAAATCTATAACCTCGCCGCGCAAAGCCATGTGCACGTCAGTTTTGAAATGCCGGAATATACGGCGAATGCCGACGCGGTGGGCACGCTGCGGATTCTCGAAGCCATGCGGATTTTAAAACTGCAAGACCGCACGCGGTTTTATCAAGCCTCGACATCCGAAATGTTCGGCGCCTCGCCGCCGCCGCAGAATGAGACTACGCCGTTTTATCCGCGCAGCCCCTATGGCGCGGCCAAGGCCTATGCGCATTTCATCACGGTAAATTACCGCGAGTCTTATGGTCTGCATGCTTCATCGGGGATTTTATTTAACCACGAAAGCCCGGTGCGCGGCGAAACGTTCGTCACACGCAAAATCACGCGCGGCGTGGCGTCCATCCATCACGGTTTGCAAGATAAACTCTACCTCGGCAACCTAGACGCGCTGCGTGACTGGGGCCATGCCAAGGATTACGTGCGCGGCATGTGGATGATGCTGCAACAGCCCAAGGCGGATGATTATGTCCTCGCGACCGGCCAGCAATACAGCGTGCGCGAATTCGTCGAACGCGCCTTTGGCGTTGTGGGTTATCAAATCGCCTGGTCCGGCACCGGCGTGGATGAAGTCGGCCGCGACGCCAAAACCGGCCGGGAAATCGTGGCGATTGATCCGCGTTATTTCCGCCCGGCCGAAGTCGACACGCTGCTCGGCGATCCATCCAAGGCACAGCGCGTACTTGGCTGGAAACCCGAAATCAGCTTTGAAACCCTGGTCAATGACATGGTGGAGCACGACATGAAATACATCCAGCGCGATACTAGTTATTTCGATAGTGGGATTAATGTTTAACCTAGCCGGCAAAAAGATTTTCATCGCCGGACACAATGGCATGGTCGGGCGCGCGCTGGTGCGGCGGCTGCAAAGTGAGAATTGTGAAATCCTGACCGCGCCGCGCGCGGAATTGGACCTGACGCGCCAGGCCGATGTAGAGAATTGGTTCGCCCGGCATCAACCCCACGCCGTTATCATGGCTGCCGCCAAGGTGGGCGGGATTGCCGCCAATGCCGCCGCGCCGGCGGATTTTCTGTTGCAGAATTTATTAATTGAAACCAATACGATCAACGCCGCTTTAAAAGCAAAAGTTGAAAAGTTTTTATTCCTCGGCTCCAGCTGTATTTATCCCAAACACGCGCCGCAACCGATTACCGAATCCTCCCTCCTCTCCGGCCCCCTGGAGCCGACGAATGAATGGTACGCCATCGCAAAAATCGCGGGGCTCAAACTGTGTGAGGCCCTATACCGCCAATTCGGCGCGGATTTCATCAGCGCCATGCCGTGCAACCTTTACGGCCCCCATGACAATTTTGACCTGGAAACCAGCCACGTCATCCCCGCCCTCATCCGCAAAATCGACGCGGCGAAAACAGAGGGCGCGCAGACGGTGACATTATGGGGCACCGGCAAACCGCTGCGTGAATTTCTTTATGTCGATGACTTGGCGGATGGTCTGGTTTTTTTATTGAAAAATTACAGCGCGCCCGAACACGTCAACATCGGCTCCGGCGCCGAGGTCACCATCGCGGAACTGGCGCGCCAGATCGCCGCAACCGTGGGCTATACGGGCGAATTCACCTTCGACATCACGCGCCCGGACGGCACGCCGCGCAAACTTTTGGATAATAGCAAAATTCACGCGCTCGGCTGGCGCGCGCAAACACCTCTAGCGGCGGGCCTGGCGATGGCCTATAATTGGTTCGATGAATCCAGGAGAACCCATGGAAATCAACGAGCCTAAAAAAACCGCTCAACTCGCGCTGTCCGTTTACGGTTACGGCATGATGTGTTTTTCCACCGCTGTCGCCATCCTGCTCGGCTATGGATTGTTTACACAGCCTGATTCCGATCCTTACTTTTCCTGGGGCGTGACGATTTTCGCGGGCTTCAGCGGCGCGTTGGCGCTTGCCATGGTCAAATCCAACTTCCCCGACGCGACCATTCGCAACAGCCTGGCCATCGCAACGGTTTTAAACATCTTTTTGTTCGGCAGTTATTTGACTTCCTATTTGGGCTACAGCCGCCTGATGGTGATTATCAAAGCGCCCTCCCTCGTGGATCACGCCGCGATCAGCAATCTGTGCGATGATCTGCGCATTTCCTGGCTCAGCGCCATGGTGGCGGCGATTTTTTGCACCACCGTTTATTTCTTTATTGAATGGAGCGCCCAATCCCTGATGCGTAGCGTCGCGGCCGTCAGGTCTGATGATACTTCAGACGCGCTGCCCGGTTGATGCCTTCTTTGTTTGAATTATTTATTTCCAGCTTTATCACGTTTTTCGTGGTAATCGATCCGATCGGCGTCGCCACGATTTTCCTGGGCATGATTGGACGGCAAAATATCGGTTCGCCCAGCCGCCTGGCATTACGCGCGACGCTGATCGGTTTCACGTTGATGACTTTATTCGCCTTTGTCGGCAAACCTTTCATTGAATCGCTCGGCATCTCGACGCAGGCGTTTCGCGTTGCGGGCGGGTTGCTGTTGTTTTTCCTCTCCTACCGCATGGTCATGGGCTATCACGAAAGCGACATGGCGGAGGCCAGCGCCGCCAGCGCGCGCGGCCATCGCGACCTTGCCGTGTTTCCATTGGCGATCCCGTTATTGTCCGGCCCGGGCGGTATGACGGTTTCTATTTTATTAATGGATAAGGCCAAAGGCGATTTGTGGCATCAAGCGATGGTGATGGCGGCGTTATTATCCGTCGGCGTGATTAGTTTTATCACGCTGTGCTCGGCGCGCCTGATGCTGCGCGTCATCGGCCAGGGCGGCGTGGATATTCTGGCGCGGGTTTTAGGCGTGATTTTGGCTGCGCTGTCGGTGCAATTTATCGCGGATGGGGTGAATGCGTTGATTGTACATTAATGCTCCCCCTGGCGGGGAGAGCTGGCGCGCGGAGCGCGACTGAGGGGGTGGCTGCACTTTCCGCCTTAAATCGTTTTCTCATTCACAACCTCTGCCACCCCCTCCGACCTGCTGCGCAGGCCACCTCCCCCCTCCAGGGGGAGGAAGTTTTTAGTTAGAAATTCAGCCACCAACCCCGCGCAAACCACCGGCTCCTCCAGCGAGGCGAGATGCCCGACGTCAGGTAGCAAATGAAACTCCGCGCCTGGCACGGCATCGGCGATTTCGCGCTGTAGTTCCGGCGGCGTGCGTTGATCGCTGTCGCCGCCGATGACCAATGTGGGCACGCGGATGTGGGGCAGCAAATCGCGGCTGTCGGGGCGCGACATGATCGCGTGCTGCTGTGACAAAAACCCGCCCTGCCCGATGTGCGCCGCCATTTGCATAATCGTGTCCGTCACCCCGCGGTTGCCGAGCTGGCGCGGATGGACGATCGTCGGCATCAGGCGGTTGGTCACGCCCACGAATTGGCCGATCGCGGCGGCGCGTTTGATCTTTTCGCGCTCCTGCATTTTGGCCTCGTCATCCGCGCGCGCGGAAGTGTTGAATAAAATCAACGCCTTTACCCGGTGCGGCGATTGGCGCAAAATTTCAAACGCAACATATCCACCCAGCGACAAAGCCACCAAAGCAAACTGCTCCGGCGGGCCGGACAAAACATGGCGCGCCAGCGCCGCCACGCTATCGCCGCGCGTCAATTCCGTAAAATGCGGCGCGATCAAGCCCGGCGGCATCGCGGCCAGCATCGGCTGCCACAGACGTTCGTCGGTCAGCTGGCCGGGAAGGAAGAGCGCGGGGATCGTCATCTTTGGCTTATTAGGCAGAATTATCTATGCACGCCAAGCATATTTCTGTAAGCCTATGGCATGAATTCTGAAAATACCAATGTTACCACCTTTGCCGACCTCGGCCTCTCCGACGACACCCTCCGCGCGCTGGCGGATGCGGGCTATGTTACACCCACGCCGATCCAGGAAAAATCCATCCCCATCATCCTGATGGGCCGCGACCTGGTCGGCGTCGCGCAGACCGGCACGGGTAAAACGGCGTCGTTTGTTTTGCCGATGATTGATATCCTGGCCGGCAGCCGTTCGCGCGCGCGCATGCCGCGCTCGCTGATCCTGGCGCCGACGCGCGAACTGGCGTCCCAGATCGCCGAGAATTTTACGAAGTATTCCAAATATCATCCGCTGCAATTGGCGCTGCTGACGGGCGGCGATGGAATGGACGAACAAATCCGCGCCCTGGAACGCGGCGTGGATGTTTTGATCGCAACGCCCGGCCGCCTGAAAGACCATTTCGAACGCGGGCGGATTTTGCTGTCGGACGTGAAAGTTTTCGTGATTGATGAATGTGACCGCATGCTCGACATGGGTTTCATCCCCGACATTGAAAAAATTTCCGCGCTGCTGCCGCAGATGCGCCAGACCCTGATGTTCTCCGCCACCATGGCGCCGGAGATCCGCAAACTCGCTGAAAAATTCCTGCAAAACCCGCGCGAAGTTTCCGTCGCGCGCAATGAATCCGCCAGCACGATTACGCAGGAACTGTATTACGTGGCCGAGCGCCAGAAACGCGAACTCCTACGCCACCTGTTGCGCAGCAAGGAAATTCACAACGCTTATATTTTCTGCAACCGCAAACGCGATGTTGCGGTCCTGGCGGGATCGTTAAAACGCCATGGTTTTAACGTCGGCGAATTGCACGGCGATATGGCGCAGTCAAAACGTTATGAAGCCCTGGCCGATTTCAAAAGCGGCAAAATGGAAATGATGGTTTGCAGCGACGTTGCGGCGCGCGGCCTGGATATTCCCGATGTCGCCTGCGTTGTGAATTTTGATATCCCGTTTAACTCCGAAGATTACGTGCACCGCATCGGCCGCACGGGCCGCGCGGGCCGTTCCGGTTTGGCGCTCAGTTTC
>JABDAM010000040.1 GCA_013289145.1 Alphaproteobacteria bacterium
AAGTGGACGATGCTCAGCCTTTTATGCGTTTGATGACGTTTGATTGTGGTTTCCGTTCTATTGGGATTTCATACACTTGGCGCGCGCGTAAACACGGCGTTTCGCGTAATCGTTTGTTACAGATGTTCGGGCAGGGCCTGAACGGGATTGTCAGTTTCAGTGGTGCGCCGTTGCGTTTGGCGCTCGTGCTGGGGCTGTTTGTTTCTGTCGCCAGTGTTTTATATTCGTTGGTTGTGGCGATCTTGGCGCTGTTGGGTCAGATTGAAGCGGATAAGGGGATACCGACAATCATCATTGCGCTGTTTTTCTTCGGCGGCGTGCAGCTGTTTTTCATCGGCGTGTTAGGTGAATATATCCTGGCGATTTATAACCAGGTGCGCCGTAAACCGTTGGTAGTAGAGCGTGAACGCATTAATTTCTAAAAGGCCCGGCCATGAACTCCAATTTGAAAATAATGAATTCCGGAAATTTTTTTGCGCGTCTTGATCGTGGGGCGCGCCTGGCAGGCGGAATATTTTTCTTATCACTGGCGATTTACCTCTATCTTGCGGTTAAACTAATCCACGGTTTTGATTTCAACGACGAAACTGAAAAAATGATCGCGGCGAAATTGATCGTTCAGGGGCACCGTGTCTATAAGGACATTTTCCTCCAACACGGCCCGTTAGTTTATATGATTTCGCATCTTGCCTATATCTGGTTTGGTGCCGATAATTTGGTGAAGGCACGGGCAATTCCGATTATTCTTTCCCTGATGTCCATCGCGGCCGTGGTTTACAGCCCAGTATTTCAACATTGGCGCTCGCGGTTTTATGCGGGTGTCCTGATGGTCGCCGGCCTGTGCGCGGTGCAGACGATTTATGCGCTGGTGATGACGATGTATCAGGTTTATGCCGGATATATTATTGTTATTTTCCTGGCGGTGTTTTTGCTGCCGCTATGCCTTGGCCGCGCGGTCGATAAATGGCAGGCCTTGATTGGGGGAGTTTGCCTGTCGGCATTGTTTTTTCTCGCCTTTTCGTTTTCAATTGATATTGCGATCGCCATTTTAATTTATGGTTTTTTGGCTTACGGCAATCCGAATACCGCGCTGCCGCGCGCGGAGATTTTCATCTATGCCCTGGCGGGCGGTCTGGGGGTTGCGCTGGCCGTCTTTGCATGGCTTTCGATTTACGGCGATATTTACGGGTATTTTCTGGACCACTTTTATTTCAATCTGAAATTTTATCATCATTATCTGGCAGGCATTTCCATTTTCAATCCGCTGCATTTTCTGGTGCCGGGTTGGACGTGGTGGCTGTTTCCGATTAAACACCTGTGGTACACGCAGCTGTTATTTTTGGTTCCGAATATCTGCTGTGTGTTTTTATGTTATTACGCCTATCGCAATCAGGTTCTGGGGCGCACCTGGCCTAAATATGTGATTTTATATTTGCTGCTGCTGGCGCTTACGTCCTACACCAGTCCGCGTTATGAAGTGCAATTATTTTCCGCCTCCACACAGATAATCACGATTATGGGATTGTTCGCACTGACTTTGCCACTGTCATTTCAGGAATTTAAAATCACCTCGCCGCGGTTTGCGGCGGCGCGTACGGCAATTTTAATTTTGTTCATTCTGGCTGGCATCGCGGCGCAGTTTTTGGGAATCGCAACGCTGATTTATTCAGTCTCGCCGCGTGCTTATTATAAATACAAAGGTGCTTTGACGCGGCAAAAATCGCCGGAAATGGATTTCATCCGCCGTTTGGTGCCGGAAAATGAAGGCGTGCAGCAGTTTCCGTTTAACCTGATGTTCTATACGGAAACCGACCGCCTGCCTGCCTTTCCTACGTTTTATTGGATGCCGTGGCAGAATGATTATTTGAAAACGCCGGTGGCCGGTTATGAATATGACGTCTGCGCCTTCATGGCGAAAACGCCGCCCAAGGTTGTGTTTATGAACGAGGAACCCTTATGGGGCAATCCGATCAGCACGTTTTTAGGCTGCGTGACGAAGGTTTTGGATGCGAAATATTTGCGCTCGACAAAATTGCACGGCCTATGGGTCCGCGCGGATGTTGTTGCGGATCATCCTGAAGCTTTGGCGGCGGCGATTGTGCCTAAGAATTATAATGCCGATTGGTTGCCTGCGCCGGCGCGCGCGCGGATTGATGCCGTGAAAATTAATTTTGATTTGATAACAACGGCTGATCACGTTTGTTTAATCGAACCTGCGCCATCAGATATCCATGATCCGGTTAAAACCGGCGCATGTGATGACCCGCGCGCGATGCATATGGCCTGGCGGCGTGTGGGCGAGGGGGCATGGGGGCAATTGATCGCGCAGGATAATAGTCAATGTTTGGAGGTTACGGATGCATCCGCTGCGCCTGGCGCGCCATTGCGGCTTTGGCCTTGCGGCGATGGGCGCAATCAGCTTTTCACTTTTTTGCCTGCCAAGAACGGGGGGCGGTTGCAAGCAGCCAATAGTAATTTATGTTTGGCCGCTTCTGGCGGCACGGCGGTGCAAATTGATTGCGCCAAGGCGCCCGGCTGGCAGATAGAAAAACAATGAAAGATATGATTCAAAAACTGATAGTTAAATATTATGCCATCGGCTGTTATGCTTTAGTCGGCGGCGCGAGTTGGTTGATTGACGCTGGTATTTTCGTTGCATTGGTACAGACTGCCAAAATGCCGGTGTACTTATCCAGTATCATCAGCATGTTATGTAGCGGCTGCTTTAATTATTTTTTCTCAACCCATCTGGTATTTGACAGCGGCAAGGTATTTCACTGGCGCAAGTTGTTTATGTTTATTGCTTATGTTCTAGGCACCATGTTGATCTGGTCAGCAATCCTGACGGTTTTGGTCCATGCCGGGTTTTGGCCGATTATGGCAAAAATTGCCATCATGCCTTTCACTTTTTATATCAATTTCCTGTTCATGGGTTGGCTGCAAGAAGGCCGCCTGCGCTGGCACTAGGAAAGACTTGGAGTTTGATATGACAACTATAACGCTGGCACCAACGCATCCCATCCGTTTTGATGGCCTGGATGTTGTGCGAACGCTGCTCGCCATCTTGGTTGCGCTGGGACATTTTTTCCTGTGGAACCAGGTGAGCAATGTCATTCCTTCTTCGTTTTTTATGGCGGTTGATTTCTTTTTTGTATTAAGCGGTTTTGTGCTGACCCAATCCGTTCTGGCGGATCCAAATCAAGCCTTTCAAAAATTCATCACGCGCTTTTTCCTGCGCCGGGTGTTCCGGCTTTATCCGTTATACTTATTAATATTCGCCATCACTACAGCGTTGCTGCTGTGGTATTACGGCACGGATGCCGGCAGTCTTTTGCAATTCTTCACAAGCCTGACATTGTGGCAGGCGATGGGGCCGCACAACACCGCTGTGCATATCTTTGCGGATACGCCCATTGGGATAGCCTGGTCGGTTTCGGTGGAATTATGGGCCAGCCTGGTATTTTTCAGTTTCGTTTACGCGCTGCGTGTGCAGCCAAAATACTTGGTGTCGTTTTGCCTGCTGGTTGCGGCGGCCGGCCTGGCCTTAATGATATTTTTCTCACCCAATCTGATGAATGTGAATTTGCAAGGGTTAGGCCGTTTGATGACCTTTGGTGAAATCCGCGGCTTTTTAGGTTTTGCATGTGGTTGTCTGGGGTATCTGATTTACCGCCTATGCCATGCGCGGGACACTAACAGAAAATGGTCCTGGACCTTGACTGAATTAGCCGTAATCGTCATTACCTGCGCGCTCTATTTGCACAGAGGCACTTATAATCGGAATTTTGAATTCATCGCGCCGTTGCTGGCCATGATCGCAATTATTCTGATAGCCTTAAAGCGGGGCGCTTTGGCAGAGGCGCTTTACAATCCGCGCCTCGCTGCTTTGCGGCCGTTATCTTATGCCATTTACCTAGTGCACCCGCTATTTGTTTTGCTGTTTCGTCATGAGCACTGGGCATTTACACCCATGCACGCCATACTGTATTTGGCGCTCGTTATTATGTCGGCTACGTTACTGTATCACGGATTAGAAAAACCCGGCATAGCAGTGGGTAAGCGCGTATTGAAGAGAGTGTAGAGGTTTGTATGTAGATTTTTTAACTTAGCTAGACAAAATCTTTATTTTCTGCTGATCTACCAATGGCGTCCGGCTGGCACCCTCCCGCCACTAACCCAGGGATTTGTTGGGTACTGGCACAAACATGCGGCGACGAAAAACATGAACAAAGACCGCCTTCTGGCTTTTTCCGATGGAGTGCTTGCGATTATCATCACCATTATGGTGCTGGAAATGCATGCGCCTCATGGCGCGAACCTGTCTGATCTGCGCCCATTGGTGCCGGTATTCTTGAGTTATGTGCTGAGTTTCGTTTATGTCGGAATTTATTGGAACAATCATCATCACATGATGCATACCGTTAACAGGGTAAACGGTAAAATTTTGTGGGCGAATTTGCATTCTTTGTTTTGGCTGTCCCTGGTGCCTTTTGTCACCGCGTGGATGGGGCAGAACGATTTCGCGCCATTCCCAATGGCGTTTTATGGCGTGGTGTTATTTATGGCCGCATCGGCCTATGATATTTTAGAAAGGCAGTTGGTTGCGCATCACGGTGAGGATTCCGTTTTATCCCGCGCTACGGGCAAACGGAGAAAAGAAAAGCTTTCCGTTTTGCTGTACCTGTCCGGTATTTTGCTGGCCTTTGTGCAGCCTTTGATTTCCCTGGGGATTTATATGCTGGTGGCGCTTATTTGGATTGTGCCGGACAAGCGCATTGAACGCGCCTTGGAAAGCCGTCAGACCAAGCTATGAGTATTTTTTCGCGGGCTCAAAGAATTTATACTCAGCGCGGCTGGCGCCGGGCGGCACAATTTTATTGGAACGCCATGCGGGCAGGGCAGACATCGCATGACTGGTTCAAATATTTAGAGTATGATTTTCCCGCGACTATTCCCGCGGAAATCAGCGCAGGTTTGACGGCAAAAATTTTTCGTCCCTATTTGCGGCCTCGGCTGAATGCGACGCGGCGCGCGGAAATTTTGCGCGCGCATTATGATTTATACGGCGCGAAAATCGCGGCGGATAAAATTCCGTTATTGCTGGAGCAACCAGGCATGCGGCTGGCGCAACTGACCGGCAAATCTGGCGCGACTTATAGTATTTACCTCGGCGCCAGCACGACCAAGGAAGGCGATGCGGATATTTTTTATATGGATGACCGCACGGGCGCCCCGCTGGCGACCTTGACGGGTGTGTTCGGGCCGGATGGATTTTACATCGGCGGTTTGCGCGGAATTAAGCCGCCGCTAGGGAAAGCGGAGATTGTGTTTGCAACGCGTGACATGCATGGCCTGCGGCCTAAACATGCGGCGCTGCATGCGGTGTGTGCGATTGCGCGGTGGTTTGGTGCAGCGCAGATCATCGCGCCGACGCAGCGCAATCATATCACCCATCGTTCTTTTGGAAAATTCGGCTTTCACAGCCGCGAAATCCTGGCGGATTACGACGCTTTTTGGCAGGAGTTTACTGAGGCGCGCCGTGCGGATGGGGATTACATACTACCGCTTGAATTGCCGCGCCGTGACGCTGCAGAAGTCAAAAGCAAAAAACGCGGCGAATGGTTGAAACGCCAGGGGTATTTGGATGACATGGCGGCACAGGTAGCAGAGACATTAAAATCCCTTGCAAAATAGGCGCTTTTAATTTATTTTTTGCACATGAAGCTTAACCTTATTTCTAGAAATGCTAATCGCCTTACTGCAAAAGAGCCACGCGTGATTTCGGCGCGAGGGCAACGCGAACTGTCCGGAAAATTGCTTAGCTTAGAAGAAGAAGTGCATGAGCAGTGGGAAGCCCTATCGCCGGAGCATAAGGCCCTGGCAACTTTTTTACATGAAGAAGGGCAACGACAAGGCAAACCATACGGCGAATGGGGCTTTTTTATTTAATAATTAGTCTGCTGTTTTATAGCGCCCAAAAACGCATCCCCATATTTTTCCAATTTGGAATTACCAATTCCGCTGATCTGTCCCAATTGTTCGCGCGTTGCGGGTTTCGCGCGCGCCATTTCCAGCAGGGTTTTATCATGAAAAATCACATAGGGCGGCAGGTTTTGTTCCCGTGCGAGTTTCAGGCGCAATGCTTTCAAGGTTTGCAGCAATTGGTTTTCCGCGCCGGTCACGGGCGCCGCCGCCTGAACCGCTTCAGCCCGGCGTGCTTTCACTCGCGCCGCTTTTTCTTCAAAGCGCAGGGAAATGGTTTGTTTCTGTTTCAAAAACTCCGCGCCTTCGGCGGTGATTTTCAATTCGTGATGGCTGGCGTTATCGACGAATAATAAATTCTGAGTGGTCAGCTGCCGCGCGATGCCCAGCCAGGCGGTGCGGCTGTGCTCCGTGCCGATTCCGAACGTGCTGATGCGGTCATGGCCGAACCGGCGGATACGTTCATCATCTTTGCCCAGCAGCACATCAACCACATATTGCGCACCAAACCGTTGGCCCGTGCGGTAAATGCAGGACAACAGTTTTTGCGCCGCAACGGTGCCGTCAATCATTTGCGGCGGATTGATACAGGTATCGCAATTGCCGCAAGGTTCGCATTCATCGCCGAAATAGCGCAGCAATATTCCGCGCCGGCATTGCGCCGTTTCACAGTAACCGAGCAGCGCATTTAATTTATCGCGCACGATGCGTTTTTGTTCGTCCGGCATGACGCTTTCGTCGATCATCTGGCGCTGCAGTGCGACGTCCTGCATGCCGTAAACCATCCAGGCATCGGCGGCCAGACCATCACGCCCCGCGCGGCCGGTTTCCTGATAATAAGCTTCAATATTTTTCGGCAAATCCAAATGCGCGACAAAACGCACGTCAGGTTTATTAATTCCCATGCCGAAAGCAATCGTGGCAACCATGATCACGCCTTCGTCTTTTAAAAATGTATTCTGGTTTGCCGCGCGCACCGCCGCATCCATCCGCGCGTGATAGGGAAGGGCGCGGTAACCGCTGCGGTTTAAAAACATCGCTGTCTCTTCAACTTTTTTGCGTGACAGGCAGTAAACAATACCGCTTTCATCCCGCGGGCGCGCGGCAAGGAAATCCAGCAACTGGCGCGGCG
>JABDAM010000041.1 GCA_013289145.1 Alphaproteobacteria bacterium
AACCGACAAGCCGCCGCCGAGTTATTTCGATCTGCCGTTGGTGACGACGGAATTCGCGCAAAAGCTGTCGCCGGATTGCATCGTCATGGACCCCTTGCCGCGCATCAATACCACCGATCCGGCTTTCGACGCGGATCCCCGCGCGCTTTATTTCACCCAGGCCGCTAACGGCGTGCCGGTGCGCATGGCGCTGTTACAGTTTTTGTTGAATAGTTTGTAATCCGGGAGAAATTTTATGTCTTCGATTGATTTTGATAACGGTGGGGAACTCCGGCGCGCGCCGCTTGACCGTGGTGACACTTTCAGCAATCCGCGCACAAGCAGCAGAGTAAGGGCGTTGGAATTGGGCCTAAGGAAAAGAGCCTATGAACACCTCAACGGCCTATCTCCTGCAATCTTGCAGGATCCGTCCACGATTGCCAATGCGCATGAGCTCCTGACATTTTTGCACCAAGAATTGACCGTGCATGGAGGGCGGATTAAAGGGCACGGCGTGATGATTTCTAATGATCAAAATATTAAGGGAATGACAATATACGATTTAATAGATCAAGTTTTTAAACCCCATCTGTTGAAAGAATATGAAACCATTGACGCGCCTGTGTCCCGCTGGGACGGCATGAGACGAAAAGCGGCCAGTATTGTGCCCTGGCTTGCCCATGGCCCGTCCATGTGTTCGTTTCTTATTGATACGGGCGATAGCTTTAACATTCCTTTCGTGATCCTGGGCGCTTATCTCCAGCACCGGCACAGAAAAGGCCTGCCCGTGCCAGCCGCCGGGGCGTTGGCCGGAGGCTCTGCCCTATCCGCGCCTTCATTACCGTCCAGAGAGCCTGCTGGCTAATGCCGATCATCTTGTTGCAAACCTTGCTGAATATGGGCTAGATTATCCCTTATTGAATCGTGATGAAATCTTTCCGCCCCGCTTCTTGCACGACTGAGCTTTGCATCGGCCCGATGAGCGTGAATGTCACGCGCACGGCGATTGATTTGGCTTATGTCCACAACACCCCCATCACCTTAATCGCCAGCCGCCGCCAGATTGAATGCGCCGCCCTGGGCCGCGGTTATGTGAATAACTGGACGACTGAGGAATTCGGCGAATTCGTGCGCCTGTCGGACCCGCGCGGGCTGGTGCGCCTGGCGCGCGATCACGGCGGCCCGTGGCAAGGCGAAGGCGCGGAAGAACATCTGGACGAAGCTGCCGCCATGGCGCGCGCGCTGGAATCCTACCGCGCGGATATTCTGTCCGGTTTCACGCTGCTCCACATCGACCCCAATAAAAATCCGGCGGGCGAACGCGGCGCGGATGTTCTGACTTTTACCCGCCGCACCAAGGAATTATTGACCGCTTGCCACGGCATGGCGGTGGCGGCAGGCAAAAAAGTCGGCTTTGAAATCGGCACGGATGAAGGCTTTATCGGCGCGCTTTCGCCCGAACAGACGGAAAAGTTCATTATCGAAATTACTGAATTCTGCCGTAATGCGGAAATCCCCTTGCCCGAATATGCCGTCGTGCAAACCGGGACAAAGGTCATGGAGCGCAAAAACATCGGCCCCATGGATGGCTGGATCGCGCGTGATCGCAATTTGCCGTCCGATCATGCCTTGCCGCGTTTGGTCGCGCTGTGCCAGCGCAACGGCATTAAACTGAAACAGCATAATACGGATTATCTTTCGAATGAGGCTTTGGCCATGCATCCCGGCTGGGGCATTGACGCGGCCAATGTCGCGCCGGAATTCGGTGTGGCGGAGACTTTAACGCTGGCCGATACGCTGGAGCGGAATGGCGGCGGCGCGCTGGCGGCGGAAATTCTGGATGTTGCGCTGGCCAGCAATAAATGGCGCAAATGGATGGTGCCGGGCTCGCCCGCCAACGATACGGAAAAGGCCATCATCGCCGGGCATTATGTTTTCGCTCAGCCGGAATTTTTGAAAATGAAAACTGCCGCGATGCGTTACTTGGCGGATCGCGGCGTCGATCTGGAAGAAAGTCTGTGCGCCGCCATCCGGCGTTCAATGGAGCGTTATATGCGCGCTTTTAATCTGATCAATCAGTCTCAGGAAACACGATGGGCGGAAACGAAATTGATGGCATCCGCCTCCTAAGCGCCGGTGCGGGCACGACTGTGTTCGCCGCGCCGCCGCGTGATCCTTATTATTACGCCTGCCACCGCCTGTGCGCGGGTGAAGGTTTTACTCTCCCTGATTTAGATATGATTTCGGTTTTCGTTTCACCGCATCATCCGGCGAATATCAGTGTCACAAACGGCGAAGTAGTTTTATCACCGGGCGATAGCTGGCATGGCGGCAATGACGCATCGGCGCTATGGCGGGCGAATGGCAACGTCACGGTTTTGGTCGCGGGCATGCGCGTAACAGGCGCGGCGTCCGAAACCAGGATCATCCGCGCGGGTGAATATTACCGCGTCACCAAACCCTGGGGCCATGAATTATGGCTGAACGGCGAAAACCCGCATTTCGTTTTTAAAGAAGTGCATATCAAGCAAGGCAACCAAACCAGCCTGCAATACCACCATTTCAAAGAGGAAACGAGTTTGCTCCTCATCGGCGAAACCACGCTGGTTTATAAACACGCGGCGAATGTGAATAACGATGATGTTACATCCGCCGACCTGGCCGAAAAACACCTGCCGCCTGGCACGGCGGTTGAAGTCAAACCGCCCGCCCTCCACCGCCTGCGCGCCGTGACGGATATTTATTCTTACGAAGTCACCACGCCCTTTAACGACGACATCATCCGCGTGTCGGACGACGCAAACCGCCCGAATGGCCGGATTGCAGCGGAACACCGCCAGATCCGGGCATAAATTTCTTGCGAAGACCTGTTAAAAAGAGTATGAGATTTATTCAGAAAGGATATTTTGATCAAAATGACGACGAATACTAAAAAACCTGCGCGGCAAATTATAGGGAAAGTTTTTACAGAAGATACCTCCTCCAAATTGCTTATTAGTTTGATGGTCTTTGGCCTTGGCCATGATATTTTTGGGGGAAGTCAAAATCGTGAGGCACAAAACCTAAAAAAGGGGAACGCGCGGTTACAAAGCGAAATAAATGATTTATCCGCGTTCGAGCGTTCAAATCCGTCCACTACAGTTTATATTGAAAAAGACCAAAAATTTCTGCCTTCGGCAGAGTACAAACAGCAATTGACCTCTGAAATCCGCCCCGAAATCGAACCCGTGCCGGAAAGCCGCGCCATAGGGGGCGGGTTAGCGTTCTCCTTACTGACAATGGTTGCGGTCCACTTTGCAACAAAGGGAATCGCGAATTTCTATTTCAAACGGCATCAGAAAGCCCAAGCGGCGACCGTAGAACCGCCACTTGGCTAACATACGGCGCGGGCCTGAAAATTCTTGACAATTCAGGGTTTCAGACCCTATAGAGATTTTTCATATAAAAGGATTTCATAATGTCCCAGCCCCAAGACCAGCAAACATTATTGCAAAATCTCAGAAATACCAAATTCTCTCGTGGTATAGGCGCTATCTTTTCATCGCTTCTTTCTGGCGGGATATATGTGACATCCCGCAATCAAGAAGCCGCAACATTTCAATCTCAAACAAACGCGCAAATACAAAACAATCAACGGGTCACGGACGGGCTAAACGCCCTGACTGCCTATCCCCCGGATAAAACGATCATTATATATGATCGGCAAGCGAGCCAAATCATTCAACCTTCTTCTGTCAGCGCGGTCAAACGTGATTTGCAGGCTCAAATAATGCCGCCGCCTAAGCCTGAGCATTTCAGGAGCAATACCGTGTTGGCAGTGGGTGGAGCAACCAGCCTGATTTTGCTTATCGGCTGCCTGGCCGCGCATTATAAACTTCAGAAATTGCAGCGCCCGCCCGCAACAGGCGGCGGCGCACCGGCTGTTGTTTAGCAAAATTTTCCGCAAAATTGCGATTTCACAGTTGCGCGAAATCCACGCGGATGCTAAGGAACCGCGCAGAATTGTGGCGACAATCACAGCAGCAATAGTGGGGATTTGGCATCGATGTCTGAACGTTCGGACAATAGCATTCTAGTGAGCCGTTATGCGGCCGCTTGGCGCTTGGCCGCCGTTCCGGCGGATGGGCGTTTGGCTGCCCAGGATGCGCGCGTCAAGCTGGCCGAGGAAGCCATGGCACTGCAAGCCAGTCTGGCGAACGACGGACGCATTGCGCGCCTGCTGAACGATCCCACCATCCCGCGCCGCGCCATGGCCGCCGCGCTGGAAGGCGCCGCGAAAAAGGCGGGCCTGTCCAATATCACCGCGCAATTTCTGGCCGTGCTGGCCAATGCGGGCCGCCAGAGCTTACTGTCCAAAATCCTGGTCGCCGTTCAGCGCCAGATCGACGAAGCCGCGGGCATTCAAAACGCGCGCCTGACCAGCGCCGCGCCACTGTCCGGTACCGCCGTAACCGAAATCCAAAACCTGCTGTCCAAACAACTGAACCGCGATGTGCGCATGACGACGGAAATCGATGAAAACCTCATCGGCGGGCTGCAGATTGAATTGAATTCATGGTTGATTGACGCTTCGCTGACGGGCCAGCTCGCCCGCCTCGAACGCCAGCTCAAATCGACCAAAGCCGCTTAACACAAAGGAACCAAAGACCATGCAAATTCGTGCCGCTGAAATCACCGCTATCCTAAAAGAGCAAATTTCAAATTTTAACGACGCGCCAGACATCGCTGAAATCGGCCATGTCTTGTCTGTGGGAGACGGCGTCGCGCGCGTACATGGCCTGCAACGCGTGCAGATGGGCGAGCTGGTGGAATTTACCGGCGCGGACGGCACCGGCGGCGACCTGTTCGGCATGGCGCTGAACCTGGAACTCGACAACGTCGGCGTGGTGATTTTCGGCGACGACAGTTCCGTGCGTGAAGGCGATACCGTACGCCGCACCGGCCGCATTGTGGACGTGCCGACGGGCAAGGGTTTGCTCGGCCGCGTTGTGGATGCCTTGGGCAATCCGATTGACGGCAAAGGCCCGATCCTTTCCACCGAACGCCGCCGCGCGGAAGACAAAGCGCCCGGGATTATTCCGCGGCAATCCGTTTCCGAGCCGATGTCCACGGGTATTAAAGCCATTGACGCCCTGGTCCCGATCGGCCGAGGCCAGCGGGAGCTGATCATCGGCGACCGCCAGACGGGTAAGACCGCCGTCGCGCTGGATGCTATCATCAACCAGAAACCGATCAACCAATCGGGCGATGAAAAGAAAAAACTCTACTGCATCTACGTCGCCATCGGCCAAAAGCGTTCGACGGTCGCGCAGATTGTCAAACAATTGGAAGAATCCGGCGCACTGGATTACACAATTGTCGTCGTCGCCTCCGCGTCCGATCCCGCACCGCTGCAATTCCTCGCGCCCTACACCGGCGCCGCGATGGGTGAATATTTCCGCGACAACGGCATGCATGCATTGATCGTGTACGATGATTTGTCGAAACACGCGGTTGCCTACCGCCAGATGTCCCTCCTCCTGCGCCGCCCGCCGGGCCGCGAAGCTTATCCGGGCGACGTATTCTATTTGCACTCGCGTTTGCTGGAACGCGCGGCGAAAATGAATGACGCCGAGGGCGGCGGATCGCTGACCGCGCTGCCAATTATCGAAACCCAGGCGGGCGACGTATCTGCCTATATTCCAACGAACGTGATTTCGATTACGGACGGTCAGATCTTTTTGGAAACAGGATTGTTTTACAAAGGTATCCGCCCCGCGATTAACGTGGGTCTGTCGGTCTCGCGCGTCGGTTCCGCCGCGCAGATCAAGGCGATGAAACAAGTCGCCGGCCGCGTGAAACTCGAACTCGCGCAGTACCGCGAGATGGAAGCGTTTTCACAGTTCGCATCCGACCTCGACCCGGCGTCACAACGCCTCCTGGCGCGCGGCGCGCGCCTGACGGAATTGCTGAAACAGGCGCAATACTCGCCATTGAAAACCGAAGAACAAGTCGCGGTGATTTTCGCCGGAACGCGCGGTTATGTGGACAACATCGCGCTGAAAGACGTGACGCGTTATGAACAGGAACTGCTGAAACAACTCCGCACCGCAGGCGGCGACATCCTATCCGCCATCGCGAGCGAACGCGAAATTTCCAAAGCGACCGAGGGCAAACTCACCGCCTTCATCGAACGCTTCACGAAATCGTTTGCAGGCGCGAACCAGGCCGAGGCAGCATAGATATCAGAAAGCTTTGTGTTTGGAATAAGTTAGGTTGAACCGAAGTCTTGTCTAACCAAGTGTATATTGGCTTATGAGGCGGATTGCAGTCTTATGCGCCCATTTCTTTGTCTTTGCTTTGTCCATCTTGGCTAAACTAGGCGCTGCTTTGTTTGCGATTAAACTATCTTTCGCTGCGATCAGGGCTTTTTTTAATTCTGAATGCCTTACCGAGCCGCGGGAACGGGATGATGATGGAAGCTTAAGACTTTCTTTGCGAACGCCGTCTGCAACACCCATCAGCTTGTATAAGCTATAACATTCACGCATAAAGTCCCCATTCGGAACCTCATCGGTCATAAGAGCATAGATCAATTGACCTGCCGCATATGATACTATTGTGGAAGACGTTACTATTCGACGAGGAAATGATAAATCAGCATCAAGCCAAGAGTAGCCTTTATATCGTAAATTGGCGATCACCCATGGAGCAAAGGATTTGAGATCCTTCATATAAGACGGATTATTTTGATTGTTTTGTGCATCAATCGAAAAAACAACGATCCATTTTAATATACGCTCTCTGTCATCCGACTCCGTCTTTTCTAGCCATCGCAGCTGTTCTTGCAAGCTTGGAGTAGTCGTCATGTTATATTTCCTTAATAAATCGACTTTTAGAATACCATCCCCCCATTCCAGTTACAATAAAAACAATACTTTCACGCTAA
>JABDAM010000042.1 GCA_013289145.1 Alphaproteobacteria bacterium
CCCTAAACCCGATCCGCCCAGGCCGACATGAATGATATCCACCGTTCCCATATTCTTCGCGCGCGCGATGGCGGCATAAGTCGCGGCGTAAATGGCTTTGACATCATCCTGAACCATCGCGGGAACTTTGTCGGGCGCGGCGCGCAGCGCGGTATGAAGCGCGGGGCGGTCTTCGGAAACATTCACCGGCGCGCCGGACAGCAATTGATCGCGCGCGCCGGACCAATCGCATGCCTCAGCCAGCGCAAATAATTCCGCCTGCGCGTCATTGTTAAATCCCGCCGTCGTCAAATCCAGCGTCAGGCCCGCCGCGTGGTATTGCCGCGGCGTTTCATCAAAGGCTGGCGGCATGTGCGCCAGTTTTTGCCAGACCGGCAGCGTATGCGGATTGTTAACCATTGCTATTCCCCTGTGCTGGATCGGGCGCGGCAATGGTGTCTAGCAGATTTTGCGGCTGGCCGACAGCGACCAGGGTCAGATTTTCCGGTTTCAATAATCGTTTCGCCGCGCGCGCCACATCCGCGCGTGTCACGGCGTTCAATTTCTCCAGCCGCCGCGCGGGATAATCGATGCCCAGATATTCAAGCTGTAAATGCAAAACAAAATCTGCGATTTTATCTGTGGATGTCAGCGCCAGCGGCAAAGACCCCGTCAAATAGGTTTGCGCGTTACGCAATTCTTCATCCGTCACGCCGTCCGCCGCCATCGTCGCCCATTCGGATTTGATGATGCGGATCGCCTCGGCCGCGTTTTCATTACTCGTCGCCGCGCCGACGCCCATCGCGTTGGCGTATTTATGGTGATACAATTGACTGCTGACGCCGTACGTCAAACCGCGCTTTTCGCGCACTTCCAGCATCAGGCGCGAATTGAATCCGCCGCCGCCCAGAACGTAATTCATCACCATCGCCGCGAACCAATCGGGATCCGTGCGCGCAATGCCTTCCTGGATCATCACGACGCGCGTTTGAGGGATGGCGCGCGTGACGATGAAATTTTTTCCCACACCCGCCAGCGTCACATCAGGCAATTCGAACGCCTGCGACTTCGCGGGCAGCGCGCCGAAAATCTGATCCAGCAGCGGCGCAAGATCAACCGCACTGATGTCACCGCACACGGAAACCACCAGATTATCACGTGCCATGCGTTCCGGCATCCAGGCGCGCAAATCATCCGCTGTCAGCGCGTCAACCGTATCTTCAAAGCCCGCCGTGGGCTGGCTGTAAGGATGTCCGTCATAAATGATTTTATTCATCGTGCGGTGCGCGACCCAATTCGGATCGGCGTAATGATGTTGGATATCCGAAATCAATTGTTCTTTGACGCGTTCAACTTCATCCTCATCAAAGCGCGGCGCAGTGAGCGCGAGGGTGAGCAACCGCCACGCCTCGCCCGCATTATCCGTCAGGGTTTTCACGCTGCCGCGGAATTCATCGCGGCCCGCCGAGAAGGACAGATAAATCGATTGATCCTCCATCGCCTGATGAAATTCCGTCGCCGGTAAATCCCCCGCGCCTTCATCCAGCGTATGCGCGGCGAGGTTGGACAATCCCGCCTTCGCCGCCGGATCGAGCGCGGAACCGCCGCGAAAAGCAAACTGGAAACTGATGACCGGCACCAAGCGGTCCTCCACCAGCCAGGCCGTAATGCCGCCGGGGGAGGTGATGATTTGGATGGGTAAAGTATGAGTCATGAAAAATATCTCCAAACATTTTCCTCCCCCTTGAGGGGGGAGGTGGCGGCCGAAGGCCGACGGAGGGGGTGGCAGAGGTTGGGCCAAGAGAAAAAGAAATCATTTACGCGCATTTTCTTTTCATATCCTTCCAGCAATCCCCCAGCCTCACCTCTGTCACCCCCTCAGTCATGCTTCGCATGACAGCTCCCCCCTCCAGGGGGAGCAAAAATCTTAGTTCATCTCCACCTTCTACCATCTACTCTCTACCTTCTTTTTCCGGCAACAAAATCGCCGTGATGAAATTTTCGGTGTTAAAAACATAACGCGCAGCTTCGTTGACTTCGTTCGCCGTCACCGTGCCGATGCGCTCAGGCCATTCCTCAACGTCTTCCAAATCCTGTCCGGTGGTGAGCGCCATGCCGAACAGATAAGCCGGATTTTTCACGCTATCGCGCGCATAGGTCGCCTCGGCCATCATGCGTTTTTTTGGCGCCGGCGACTTCGGCTTCGGTAAAACCGTCTCGCGCCGCGCGGCGGATTTCGGCGTGCAGCGCTTTTTCAACTTCATCAATCGTCGTATCCGGCACGGGCGCGGCATAGACGATCAGCGCATTATCCGCCAGCGCCGTGCCATTATAATACATACCCACTGACGATGCGATTTTCTGTTCCATCACCAAGGATTTATACAACCGGCTCGTCGCGCCTTCGGATAGAATTTCATTCATCACTTGCAGTGCATAGGGCATGCGTTTATCCGCGCCGCCCGAACAAGAACCGTGCGTGGGCGCAACATAGGCCAGATTTAAAATCGGCAATTGCACCGCCGGATCGGACAGCGTGATGCGCTGCGGCGCGGGCGGTTCGGCAGCCTTGGCGCGCAGGCGCGGCAGCATCGGTTTGGGTTTCAGCGGCCCATAATATTTTTCCGCCAGCGGGCGCAATTCCGCCATCGTCACCGCGCCGCTGACGATCAGAATGGCGTTATTCGGCGCGTACCAATGCGCGTAAAAATAATCCGCCGCGATTTTATCCAGTTTCGCAATTTCATCCGCCCAGCCGATAATCGGCGTGCCATATGGCAAATGCGGCAGCAGCGCGGACATCATTTGTTCCTGCAACCGCGCCATGGGCTGGCTGTCCACCACCTGTTTGCGTTCTTCCAAAATCACGTCGCGTTCGGTGAAAAGTATTTCATCCTTCAGCGCCAGATTTTCCATCCGGTCGGCTTCGAGTTCCATGATCAGCGGCAAACGCTCCGCCGCGATGTTGGTATAGTACGCCGTGTAATCATACGAGGTAAAAGCATTATCATCCCCGCCGTTGCGCGCCACGATGCGGGAGATTTCGCCCGCGGCAATTTTATGCGTGCCCTTGAACATCAAATGTTCAAAGAAATGCGCGATGCCTGACTGCCCCGCCGGATCGTCGGCCGAGCCGACGCGGAACCACATCATATGCGTGACAATCGGCGCGCGGTGATTTTCAACCAGCACCACGCGCAGCCCGTTCGGCAGCGTGAAACTTTGCGGATGAAACAGGCCGTTCGGCCCCGCACCGGGCGAGGATTGGGTGTAACTAAGCATTTGATTTGATTTAGTGAATATTCGCCTAGTTGTCATCCCGAAAGCTAGGCTCTTATTCTTCGGAAGATCCCGGGTCTACAGGCCTGCGGCCTTTCACCCGGGATGACAGTTAGTTCAATACACCTTCCAGCGGCGCTTTCGCTTTCGGCTTGTCAAATGCCGCGCCGTCGCCGGAAATAAAGCCGTTGTTTTTCGCCTGCTCATCCGTCACGCGTTTTTCTTCGGCGGAGGCATTGATTGTCGGGTCGGGCGGCGTGGTATCTTGCCAGACCATTAATTTATCGACGAAACCTTTATCCTTCACCACCACGCCGTCGGACTCTTTATCAATCGTGCCGCGGATTTCGTCTTTGGCATCGTTCGCCTTGGCTTGTGTCAGGAAGGCTTCGACGCCGGGGCTGCCGGCGTCTTCAACCTTGATATCGCCTTGCACCGCGCGCGCGGCGATGGTGGGGGCCGCCTCAGCCTTTGGCCCCTGCGCGGCGCGGTCCGGCGGACGCAGGCCGAAATCCGGCGGCATGGCGAGCGGCGGGTTTTGCACCACGGTGAATTCATCCGGATTGTTGCGGCCCAGGCCCACGGTATCCTTGACATCGTCACAAGCCGCGAGGAGCGGCAACAGACAAACAAGACAAATTAAACGCTTCATGCGCCTGTTTTACCGCGAAGTCCCCAGAGAAACAAGATGATGCCCGCGCCGACCACAATCGCGCTGTCCGCCACATTAAACGAGGGATAATGCCAGCCGCCCAAATGGAAATCCAGAAAATCCACCACCGCGCCCAGGCGGATGCGGTCGATCACATTCCCGATCGCCCCGCCGATGATCAGGCCGAACGCGATGGCCTCCGCCCGCGTCTCCGCGCGCAGCAGCCAATGCGTGACAAAAGCCACCAGCACCACCGCCAGCGCGATCAGCACATAGGGCATCACCGTATTTTCATGCACCGCGCCATGTTGATTGAACATGCCGAAACTGACGCCGCGGTTCCAAACCAAAACCAGATCGAAAAACGGCGTTACGCTTTTCGCCAATTCCATCTGGCCCGCGCCGTTTCGGAAATAATCCAGGACGAAATATTTGCTAACCTGGTCCGCGACGATGGCAATCGCCGCGAGGAGAAATCCAGTGATGGAGAGTTGGGGGATTTGAAATTTTTTCATGACTTTTTCTGACACGTTTATCCCAACTTGTCATCCCGGCCAAAAGCCGCAGGGCTGCAAGCCGGAATGACAGGGGTCACCGCCCTATCAGCCCAGCGCCAAATTTTACTTGTTTTGGCACCGGCAAACATTTATAAAGTGCCCTTCAACTCTATATTTACAAGGAAAATCCTATGTCAAATCTGCTGAAACAATCCGTCAATGAGCTTTACGAGAATAACGACAATATCACTATGATGTCTGTTATTGTCACAATCGCAAGCGCGGCCCTGGGAATGTCGGCATCCATCGGCGTCCTGGGCGTGGGAGTGGGGGCCGCGATCTGCGCCGCAGTGGGAAGCACGGTAACGCACAAACATGAAGATTATGAAAGCATAAAAAATGATGCCGCCCGCGCGGAAAAAAATCTGCAAATCCTGCACAGCGAGGATTGGGTCGGCGCCATGATGGAGGATATTCTAGATTACGCGAAAACCGAAGTGCAGGACTTTTTAAAATCAAACTGGCCTGGGAAGGGGAAGGGATTTCAGGAATTAAGGAATAAAATTACAAATAAACTCAGTTATAATAAAGGCACAATGACTTGGTATGAAACTGAACGTTTGAATTCCGATAATTCAGATATGAATGACTTCAGACGATACTATAAATTGCTTACCACTTCACTTTTCTATAGCCAGAATAGCCTGTTTCTTTCTCCGGATGATACCCTTTCACTTAAAAGGTCGCAGCAGGAAATTGCGGCCGTGCGCGTCAAAGATATTTTTTTCGCCGGGTCAGGATCAAACTCATGGCAGGAATATCTGGAAGCAAAAAAGTCCGCCTGGACCGAAAAAGAAGAAGCGCGGATTAGTTCTTTTCAGGCGGCGGAACCCGAGCGCAAAAAAGACTATAGCATCCTGGGCGGCATGATCGGTGCCCATGTGGCGGGCAGTTATCTGCTCTTTTGCGGCACCCAGCAGGAAATTAATATCAATAACGGATTGGCTTTTAACGACGCCGGCATTGCCCTGATGCAAGACGATCTGAAGCAAACCGTACCTGTCAAAACAGAACTAGAGAATGTGAATCAGGCCATCAGCATGGAAACAAACGCCGGGAACGCCCGACTGTTAAAACGCTATGCAAATACGCTGTCCCAGCACCCGGATGAATTCGTGCAAAAAGATGGCATCAGCCCGGACGCTACTTCTTTTCGTTGCCACGGCTTCCGAGGAGAGTCCATGTCCTATGAAGATACCCAGAAGACCATCCGTAAATTACAAATTGACAACTATAATCTCAATTGGCAGAAAGCAAACAACTTCTGGCATGTGGGTGGCCTCACCATTAAGAAACCTTGGACTTTTTTCCCTGGTTAAGGTCTTTTGTCCTTCATTCCGCAACTGAATATTTTTCGGCTTAGAGTTGCGGTCCTTTTGGAGTCGGCGGAGCTAATTTCCTTGCCTGATTCTGTTGTTGCACAAGGCGGGAATATAAGTCTTCGATCCTGTCCACTTTTCCTGGTTCAAAATTTCTTGCATCTGACAAAAGCTGTTCTTGCAAAATAATTGTATTCCCAGGCGCGTCCAAACGGGTTTGCGCCGGCGTCAATTCGCCCAATGGACGCGGAAAGGTGATCGTCAGCAATTCTTCATAGCCCGTTTTATCAATACCGAAGTAAAATTCTTTTTGATTAAGGCCTTCGCAATCATATTTCAGATCGTCCGTACCGATGGGAGCGGAATCGTTAATGTCTTTCGCGATGCTCCATTTTAGCAACGAAGGACTAATCATTTGCAGAGACAGCCAGAAAACGCCTAAACCCGCCAGCACATTCACCGCCGAAAGGTTTATATTTATAATGGTTTCATTCTTTATAATGGATGCCCTGTTTTCATTATCGTTTGCCATAATATTTTCCTCTATAGTTGTGAATGTATGACGGATGCCAAAGTAATAAAAACGATCCCATTATGTCAATGAATTTAATACTTTTGCCCTAAAACGGCTTATTTCCCGCCGTTTTTCAAACGGAT
>JABDAM010000043.1 GCA_013289145.1 Alphaproteobacteria bacterium
TCCACGGCGAAGCGTACGGGTGCACGCGTGCGTGGCCCAATTCCGATCCCGACGCATATCGAAAAATTCACCGTCAACCGTTCGCCGCACGTCGACAAAAAATCGCGTGAGCAGTTCGAAATTCGTACGCATAAACGTTTGCTGGACATCATTGATCCTACGCCGCAGACGATTGATGCGCTGACGAAACTCGACGTTGCCGCCGGTGTGGACGTGCAGATTAAATTGCAGGAGGCCGCGTAATGACACAGGTCACCGCCAAAACCCGCACGGGTGTGATTGCCAAGAAATTGGGCATGACGCGGATTTTCGATGAATCCGGCGCGCATGTTCCTGTGACGGCGTTTCAAATTAACAATACCGTCGTCCGCGTGACGGATGCGGAAAAGCAAGGTTACATCGCCATGCAACTCGGCATGGGCGAGCGTAAAGCAAGCCGTACAACGCAGCCGCAGCGCGGTCATTTCGCGAAAGCAAGTGTGACGCCAAAACAGGTGTTGCAGGAATTCCGCGTGACGAATGAAAATCTGCTCGATGTCGGCGCGGAAATCGGCGCGACGCATTTTATCGCGGGTCAGTTTGTGGATGTAACGGGTACAACGGTCGGCCGCGGTTTCGCGGGTGCGATGAAGCGTTGGAACTTCGGCGGTTTGCCTGCGTCTCACGGGGTGTCAGCAAAGGCGCACCGTTCACTCGGCGGTACCGGCGGTCGTCAGGATCCGGGTAAGACGTTTAAGAACAAAAAAATGCACGGTCACATGGGTGACAAAACGCGCATGCAAATGAATTTGAAAGTCGTTGCAGTGGATGAAGAAAATGATGTGATTTTCGTGAAAGGCTGTGTGCCTGGTTCCGAAAATTCATGGGTGACGATCCGCGACGCGATTAAGAAAAAACAGCCGGAAGGTTTGCAATTCCCAGCGGGAATTAAGCAGACCAGCAGACGAGCTGACGAGCAGACGAGAGTTGTGGCAGACGAGGATAAAAATTTGCAGGTGAGTGATGCGGCGGTTGAGGAGGGCGATAATGAATCTCGTCTGCTCGTCAGCTCGTCTGCTGGCACCTCGGAAGGTGAGCAGTCATGAAATTAGCGGTTAAAAACTTATTGAACGCGGAGGCGGGTTCGGTGGATTTGCTGGACAGCATTTTCGGCGTTGAAGTGCGCAAGGATATCTTGCACCGCGTTGTGAATTGGCAACGTGCGGCGGCGCAGACGGGCAACCACAAGACCAAGGGCATTTCCGAAATCAGCGGGACGGGTAAAAAGCCGTTCAAGCAAAAGGGTACGGGTAACGCGCGTCAGGGTTCATTGCGTTCGGCGCAAATGCGCGGCGGTGCGACGATTTTCGGACCTGTTGTGCGTTCGCATGCTACTAGCTTGCCGAAAAAAATCCGCCAGCTCGGATTGAAAATGGCGCTGTCGAGCAAGGCGGCGGCGGGTAAGCTGGTTGTATTGGATACGACAGACACCAACAGCCACAAAACGAAAGAGCTCGCGGCGGCACTGGGCAAAATGGGTTTGAACAATGCGCTGGTGATTGACGGCGACAGCGTGGGCGAAAAATTCGCATTGGCTGTGCGTAATATTCCGCATGTGGATGTTCTGCCGGCCGGCGGCGCGAATGTTTATTCGATTTTGAAACGCGACACTTTGGTTCTGACCAAAGCGGCCGTGGAAAAATTGCAAGAGCGCTTGGGAGATAACGCATGATCGGCCTCAAAAAGAAAAAAGACAAAGTTGCGGCGCCGCAGGCGACCGAGGCAATGTACAACACGATCTTGCGCCCGTTGATTACGGAAAAGGCGACGATGGCGACCCAACATAACCAGGTTGGTTTTTGGGTTTTGCCCAGCGCGACGAAACCCGAAATCAAAGCGGCGGTTGAAGCGCTGTTCAAGGTTGAAGTGACGAAGGTGAATACCATTTCACTGCCGGGCAAAAAGAAAGTTTTCAAAGGCCGCCGCGGTGAGCGGAGCGACCGTAAAAAGGCGCTCGTGACGCTTAAGGCCGGTCAGACGATTGATATCTCAACCGGATTGCCGAAGTAGGGGGATGGGATGAAAGATACTGACGCATCATTTAACCTTCCTTTAGTGGTTAATGTGTTTGAAGGCGTGCTGAATCGTCATGATTTGGGCGAAGAAGTGCAAAACATTGCTCAAACAGCTTTAAGCACGAAAGAAACTGTACTGGATGTTTTGCAGTGGTTGGTGCGAGTCCCTAATCTTGGTGCCAATGTTAAACTCGACAGCGCGCCTCCTGAAGGCGTTCAAGTCGCTAAAGGTGAAGTCGAGAACAAAGTGGTAGAAGATCAGACTTCTTTCACAGCTGTAAGATTGCTGTTTTCGTTACAATCAATTCTTATGCTAGCAATTGCTATGCATAAAATGGATCTGGGGACTGAGTCTTCACATGAAGAGTTTATCACTCGTGAAATGGATAAACTTGGTTTTCCATTGGATGCTGACCAAGTGAACTTGCTCGAAGTTGCTGATAAAAGGGATCAAGAAATTGAAGATCTGAATAAGCTAGAGCCTGAAACCTTAGCCAAAGTAAAACAAAAAACACGGTTGGACGAAACACTCATTATTATTAATAAAATGGGTAAAGCTTTACCGTCATCTGTAGCAGGCAGACAATTCGGGCCTGGAGGAGGAATCTAAAAATGGCACTAAAAAAATTTAATCCCATTGGAAACGCATCGCGCCAGCTGGTGCTGGTGGATCGCAGCGACCTGCACAAAGGTGCGCCGGTTAAGGAATTGACCGAGGGTAAAAAACGCACCGGCGGACGGAACAACATGGGCCGCATCACCGTGCGTCACATCGGCGGCGGGCACAAACAGCGTTACCGCATCATCGATTTCAAACGCCGCAAATTTGACGTGGCGGGCAAGATTGAGCGTTTGGAATACGATCCAAACCGTACGTCTTTCATCGCGCTAATCAAATATGCGGATGGCGAGTTGGCTTATATCCTGGCGCCTCAGCGTGCGAAGGCTGGCGACCCTGTGATCGCAGGCGAAAAGGTTGACGTGAAGCCGGGCAACGCGATGCCATTGAAAAACATGCCGGTTGGCACCATCGTGCACAACGTTGAATTGAAACCGGGCAAGGGCGGGCAGATCGCGCGTTCGGCTGGGGCTTATGTTCAACTTGTCGGCCGCGACAGCGGTTACGCGCAGATTAAATTATCATCTGGCGAAGTTCGCATGGTCAGCGCGGAATGCATGGCGACCGTCGGCGCGGTTTCAAACCAGGATCACATGAACCAAAGCTTTTCCAAGGCGGGCCGGAACCGTTGGCGCGGTGTGCGTCCAACCGTCCGCGGCGTCGTCATGAACCCGGTCGACCACCCAATGGGCGGTGGTGAAGGTAAATCATCAGGCGGCCGTCACCCGGTCAGCCCGTGGGGCCAATCGTCCAAGGGTAAGAAAACACGTCATAACAAGCGCACGGACAATATGATCGTCCGCCGCCGCAACGCGAAGAAGTAGGGAGTAGGATATGCCACGTTCAGTTTGGAAAGGTCCGTTTGTTGATGGTTATCTTCTCAAGAAAGTTGAGAAGGTTGCCGCGGGACGGAATGAGATTATCAAAACCTGGTCGCGCCGTTCGACGATCTTGCCGGATTTTGTCGGCAAAACGTTCGGCGTGCATAACGGCAAAAACTTTATCCCTGTCGTGGTGACGGAAAACATGGTGGGCCATAAACTCGGCGAATTCGCGCCGACGCGCACCTTCCACGGCCACGGCGGCGGCGATAAAAAAGCGGCGCCAAGCAAACCGCCGGCAAAGAAATAGGATAGACAATGGGACAGGCAGCTAATCCAAAACGCACCACCGCAACCGAAGCGCGCGCATTTGCAAAAACGCTGCGTGTGACGCCGCGTAAACTCGGTCTGGTGGCGGGTTTGATCCAGGGTAAAACGGCGGCGGCGGCGTTGAACGCGCTGACGTTTTCGCGGCGCCGCATTGCGGGCGATGTGAAAAAGTTGCTGCAATCGGCAATTGCCAATGCGGAAAACAATCACCGCCTCGACATCGATAAATTGATCGTGTCCGAAGCGTCCGTGGGCAAAGCGTTCGTGATGAAGCGTTTCTCCGCGCGCGGCCGCGGTAAGTCTGCGGGCATTCACAAGTTTTTCTCGAACATGACGATCATCTTGCGTGAGGCCGGCACGGTTGGCAGCCAACAGGCAAAATCGGAAAAGAATACGGCGAAAAAGTCGGCTGATAAAAATGACGGTGAAAAAACAGTAGCGAAAAAATCGACTGCGAAAGCGCCTAAAGAAAAATCGGCAAAGCCTGCCGCCAAGACAACCAAGAAATCCACATCGCCGAACGCGAAAAAGGAGAGTAAATAATGGGTCATAAAGTCAATCCAATCGGACTTCGCCTCGGCATCAACCGCACATGGGACAGCCGCTGGTTCGCGGACCGCAACTATGCGGATGCCCTGCACCAGGATTTCAAAATCCGCGAATTCGTGAAAAAGGCCTTCAAACAGGCGGGCGTGGCGAAAGTGATTTTGCAACGCGCGACGAAAAACCTGGTCGTGAACATTCACACGGCGCGTCCGGGCGTGATCATCGGTAAAAAAGGCGCGGACATCGAAAAACTGCGCGGCGATATTAAAAAATTGGTGCCGGATAACGATGTTGCGGTGAACCTGGTTGAGATCCGCAAACCGGAACTGGATGCACAGTTGACCGCAGAAGGCATCGCGCAGCAGCTTGAGCGCCGCGTGACGTTCCGTCGTGCGATGAAACGTGCGGTGCAAACGGTGATGCGCATGGGCGGCAAAGGTATTCGCGTGAACGTATCCGGCCGCCTGGGCGGCGCGGAAATCGCGCGGATGGAATGGTACCGCGAAGGCCGCGTGCCGTTGCACACGCTGCGCGCGGATGTGGACTACGGTTTTGCCGAAGCGAGCACGACATACGGCATCATCGGCGTAAAGGTCTGGATTTTCAAAGGTGAAATCCTTGGCCACGATCCGATGGCGCAGGATAAGAAGTTGAAGGATAGGTAGGATTATGAATAAAAATTCTCCATCTATTAATGATTTGAACGCGCAGGCGCGGAGGCAGATGATATCTGCAGGCTTGATATTGGCTGCTGGGGTTGTCGCTGTCGGGCTTATTTTGACGCATAACAAGACATTAGGTTATGTGGGAATTGGAATTTCAGCTCTCGCGATATTGAATGGGGGTATTCAATATTTAAGGGCACAGTCTCTGAGTCATAAACTTAATAAACAGCATCTACAGAACGCATTCAGCGCAATTGAAATGCCTGCAACAAGAGATGAATTTCAGCACGGGTGATGGCTTAAAAGGAAACGAACATGCAACAACCAAAACGAACCAAATATCGCAAAGCCTTTAAAGGCCGCATCAAGGGCGAGGCGTCCGGCGGTTTCGCGCTGAACTTTGGCGCTTATGGCCTGAAGGCGCTTGAGCCTGAGCGTTTGACCGCGCGTCAGATTGAGGCATCGCGCCGCGCGATTTCGCGTGCGATGAAACGTATGGGCCGCCTGTGGATCCGCGTCTTTACCGATTTGCCGGTGACGAAAAAACCGGCTGAGGTGCGCATGGGTTCGGGTAAAGGTTCGCCGGAATATTGGGCGGTTCGCGTTCACCCTGGCCGTATCCTGTTCGAATTGGACGGTGTGAGCGAAGCCATCGCGCGCGAGGCATTTGCCTTGGCCGCTGCCAAATTGCCGATCAAAACGAAATTCATCACGCGCCTGCCGGACGTTCCGCTGGCCGCGAAAGACATGGAAAAAGCAGCAGCAGAGAAGGCAGCATAAGATGTCAGGCAAGATAACCAAAGTTTCCGACGTGCGCGCGAAAACGGATGATCAGTTGGTTGATCAAACCAGCCAACTGCGTCGTGAGCAATTGAATTTGCGTTTCCAGGCGGCATCGGGCCAGTTGCAAAATACTGCGCGCGTCAAAGCCGTCCGCCGCGAAATCGCGAAAGTTAAAACCGTTCAACAACAGCGCCAAAATGGCGCCAAGAATAAGGGGAAATAGAATGCCGCGCCGCATAATGCAAGGTGAAGTGGTCAGCGACAAAGGCGATAAAACCGTTATCGTCAAGGTCGAGAGCCGCGTGCGCCATCCGATTTACAAAAAGTTCATCCGTCGTTCGAAAAAATTCGCGGCGCATGACGAAAGCAATTCATACAAAGTGGGCGACAAAGTCGATATCGAAGAGTGCCGCCCATTGTCCAAAACCAAAACCTGGACGGTCCTCGGCCGTACGGGCGCGGTGGTTGGTCAGGCACAATCCGGTGGGGAGAAGTAAGCCATGATCCAGATGGAAACAGTCTTGAACGTGGCCGATAATTCTGGCGCGACTTTGATTAAATGCATCAAGGTTTTGAAGGGTT
>JABDAM010000044.1 GCA_013289145.1 Alphaproteobacteria bacterium
AGATGCACAATCGGCCACGGCGAATCTGTTTGGGAATAATGCCTGTTCGGACCTTTCCACCGAAAGCCGGAGAAATAAAGGCAGCGAGCCGTTATTAACCCTGCTGAATTTTTTGCATTACTATTGTTCCGCATCACGCGCGGATGAGATTTCAAATCCTGACCATATCGCCGCTGAATTGATCGGCGATTTTATCGCGCGAATGCAATCAGCACCCAAAGAGAACGATAAGACCGGCAACTTAGTGATTGCCGGAGATGTCCTGAACCCTCCCCGTGAGCATATATGTGGTGCATTATCTGAATTATTTTCGGAAGATTTGCAGGATATGCTGCTCAACCAAAATCCAGACCGGGTGAAAAGAATTATTGATGCGGTTTGTAATGCGGCACGACCCGATACGGTATTGTGGAAAGACGCGGCAACCGCGCAAGCGAGATTATATATGCATTGGGGTATTGCGGATGAATATGAATGGCGGCCGCCTCAAAATTTTGATGCGACCCAGATGCTAATTGAAAATGCTCACATTTTTGCGACTCTATCTCCTGCCGTCACCTTGGCGGCCCTGGAAAGCAGCCATCAAGAGGCAACCGACCGTTTATTTGAACATCTATGCGAAAACACACCGATTACGCCTTATTACGGCAACGCAGTGGCTCTATTTTTTGAGGCGGCGGATAAGAACGGCGGTTATGAATGGCTAAGACGGTTTTTTAATTATAAAAAGAAGAAACCGTAATCGAAGTGATGAGCCTGGCATCCCGTGCCAGGCCTATTGAGAAAATGGTGGTGAAATCCTCGCCATCCGCTTTTTTCACGGCGTATGCATCGGGGAGTTGAGCCGCGTATGGTCGCTATGAATACCCATTTTTGCGAGGGAAGAATGGTTGCTATCTGTGAAGAAAACGGGTCGAGGTTAGTTGTGTGGCCATATAATTTTTCTAATTTTATAATACTGTAACAATATTATGTTATTTTTAACGAATTAGGAGATAAAAATAATGGCTTTGCAAAATAGACAATTAGAAGAATCAGCAAAAATGACCTTGCTTAATGACCTGAGAAAAGTAGGTCCTTCAAAGCCGCTAGGTTATTTACCTATCAGTACAATTACTGAGTTATGTGGAGTAACTGTAGAAGATATGATTCAGGAAGCAGAACAAAAAGGCCTCTCAACGAGAATCATTTATGGAAATGTTTATTCAGGAGCATTGTATGTTTGGGATGAGACTGCACTTAACTCCCACCTTGCCAAACATAGCAACATACTAGGAGAAGCTGGCTGGCCTATGGAAACAGTGCCATTTATTGAAATGACTGACCGCGTTACAGCGCCTTCAAAAACACCTTTATTTGACCTAATCGCTGATGCTTATGGAGACTCTAGAAATCCTGGCAGACTAACCCTTCATAAAAACCCCACTTCTGATGCCAAGGCTTTAGTGCCGTAGCCCGGGTATTCATTCGGAAGAGGCAATTTTTTGCGCACTTCTTCCAATTGATGAAGAAGTTCATATCCGTTTTCTGTGATCATATACATGACTCTTGCTCGGCCGCCCCTTGTGCCTCTAGGTGGCTGCGTCATTGTAAATAGACAGTCTTCCTTTTCAAGGCGCTGCAAAGCTCCATAGACTGAATTTGGATAAGCTTTTCTTCCCACCTGTGATAACCGCGCCATGACTTCAGCCCCAGAAGCGCCGCCGTTAGGGACATTCACAACAATCCTCAGGACTAGCTCTTCAAGGCTGCTGATAGGCCGTTCCATAATCCGGTTCAGCCACCTATTGGCGGGGTATTATCACCAGGCACGAAAGACAGAGGATTCTTCACTGAAATTCTGGCACCGGCGATTTCTAAAGAAATGAAGTTGTCTTTTGCCTGGCGTCTTAGAACGGCCGTCTCGTATTTTAACCGATTATTGAATTGTCTCGCATCGATGGGGGCCGCAAAATTCTTTTCACCTTGCCAAGCTTCAAGCCAGTGAAGCGCAAAAAACGATTTTGCAAAACCGTCGGTTGGAATGGCCGCAAAATCTTTGCTGGGAAATCCCGCGATTAGCCATTTTGCGCCGTTATTTTCTTCTTGATCCAGGCGGTTGTTGCGTTCTTCCAGATACCGCTCTTGGACATCAGGTTCAAATGACGTTCCAATATTTCTAGTGTCCTGTTCCCGCTGCCAGATTGGAATAATAACATTATCTTTTAAATCCGCGCCCGCTCTATCTAATAAAGCGCTGGCCTTGGTGTTGTAAGAGATCGCATTCCTGATATTGTTAGCTTGTTGATCACTATAAACGACATAGGCGGCCAAAGCGAGCATTCCCCAACCAACTCTGGCCATTGCCAAGTTCGCGCGGCTCTCCTTGCGCTTGGCCAGCAAGGAGGCTTTGTCCTCCTGCGGTTCCGCTTGCTCCAAATTTCCCGCTTGCTTTAATTTCTCCGTGAGTTCTTTTCCACATTCTTTCATCTTTTTTGCTGCGGATACACAGCCGCACATCCAGTTGGAAATAAGGAAACCTGCGAGAACTCCCACGCTTACCGATTGAGTTATCGCAGCAAGGGCCAGAATGGTGAAAAGGTTATTAGGATCATTGCTTGCTTCGTCGAAGGCATTCCAAAATTTGGTATCAACGCTGACTTCCTCAGCCTTGGCAGTGGGGTCGGGATTTGGTTCGTTTTCAGCGGCAGGTGCATTAGTCATTTAGATATCTCCTTAATGTTAATTACCTGCACGCATATCACAGCGAGAAAGAGATAGTCAAATTATTTCTGACTTGGGAACTTTGGCTTATTTCGCCCGTTTTTCCTCAAACATCGCGTGCTTGCGGATGGTTGGGTCGTATTTGCGCTTTTTCAGCTTTTCCGTTTGTTTTTTCGGATTGCGCTCAGCCATGTAGTAATAGCCCGTCTCCGGGTTCACCATTTTCAGTTTAATCGTGTTCTTCTTGGCCATTTTGCGCTCGGGTCTTCAAAAGTTAAGGGTCAGGAACGGCGCTTATAGGCCATTCCCAACCCCATTGTCAACAAAAACGCACTCAAAAACTGTGAATTACGCAATCGCCCGGGCGGCTTCCTCGGCCTGGTTCAGGTCTTTGACCAGACGTTGCAGGCGGCGGGAAATCTTGGGTTTTTCTGCGGCTTCAGGCGCTTTGGGCGCGGCCGCTGCCAGCATTTTGCGGCCGATGTTCTGCAAATAGGACAATTCATGCTGGCAATGGCGCAGCATTTTCAGCTCGCGCGCCTCTTCGCTGGAGGTCACCAGAAAGGATTCCAGGCGCAATTCCAGCAAATCAGACAGAATTTCAAAAGACGAAGGTGATAATGACATGGTTTAGCTCCCCAGCTTCAAAGGCTTATGTTGGCCAGCCTTCGGCCAACCGTTCTTTCAGTATGTGTGAAAATGATTACAGAAAAGTAAACGTTTCGGCAGTTTTAAAAAAAGTGAGACACCATGAATTCAGTGGATATCCTATGTTTTTACCCTCTCACGATTCAGTAACCAAATCGTGAACAATAAATGCGCCGCTATAATGATGCCCAGATAAATCCAAAACCGCCCTCCGGCCGATGGCGGCGGATCGTCGGTCAAGGGCAGGGACACCGTGCCGTCCAGCACACCTTGCCTGCCGTATCCAAGGGACGTTTCAATCCGCCCATAGCGGTCCACCAGCGCTGAAATTCCCGTATTCGCAGCGCGCACCAGCGGCACGCCTTCCTCCACCGCGCGCGCGCGCGCCTCAGCCAGATGTTGGTGGGGGCCGATGGTATTGCCGTACCAGCCGTCTTCGGTGACGTTCAATAGTAATTGTGGGTGGGGATGATTGATGGAAACTTCACCCGGAAAAATCGCCTCATAACAAATAAACGGACTGACGCGCACGCCGCCGACGGTTTGCGTCACCGCGCCCGCGCCGCGGCCCATATCGCCGAAAAATTCCGCCACCGCGCGGATGTGCAGATATTTCCCAAGCGGCATATATTCGCCGAACGGCACCAGATGGGATTTGTCGTAATGCCCGGTCACTTCGCCGCGCGAATTCATAAATTCGATACTGTTAAATAATTGGCCTGTTTTCGCATCGCGGCGAATGGAACCTGTCGCCAGCATCGCGCCCGGCGGCAGCGCGCGCGCGATTGCGCTGCGCACGTTCGGTTCCTGTGCGATGATGAAGGGGGCGGCGGCTTCGGGCCAGACGACGAGTTGCGGCGCAACCGCCGCAGGTTCATCCGACAAACGCAATAACGTATTCATAATGCCAACCCGGCGCGGCATGTCCCAGCGGCCTTCTTCGGAAGTGTTGGGTTGCACGATGCGCACTTGCAGCGGCTGGGTTTCTGTCATCTGGTGCGTGCGCCAAAAACCGAAAACCGCCAGCACAATCAAAATCCCAAACGGTTTCGCGCGGCAGGCGAATTTCCAAAACGGCGATTTAATTTCGTTCGCCGCCAGCCACATCGCGCAGGCCAGCGTGATCAAAAATCCTAAACCGTAAACGCCGACGATCGCCGCGCCTTGGAACAGCCAGTTCCAATCCGTAAAACTTCCGCCGATCAGGTTCCATGGAAAGCCGGTAAAGGCCGCGCCGCGCACCCATTCCGCCGCCGTCCAGAAAACCGGAAACAATAAAATCGCCGCGAGTTTCGGGTTCGCGAGTTTTCGCGCCGCGACAAACAATAGCGCCGCCATCACCGCGATATAAACCGCCATCAAAATCGGCAATCCAAAAATCGAAAAGGGCAGGAGCCACGCGAATTTCGGCCAATCAACAAACAGCGCGAAACTTACCCAATATAAACCGACGAAAAAATATCCAAACCCAAACCACCATCCGCGTGCGGCGGCCTGTTGCCAGGCCGTTGCATTGGAAAGCCGCCAGATTAAAAAACCGATCGACAAAAACATGATCGGCAAAATATTAATTGGCGGCAGCGCGAGAACAGCGGCAGCGCCGGCAAGGAACAACCAAATATTTTCTCCCCCTGGAGGGGGGGAGGAAATTTTTTGCTTTGTGCTCTTTTCTTCTTGCATAAATTACGTATCCGCCAATTTCACAAAACTTGCCATTACTTTTTTGATGCCGGCCTGGTCGAACGCAATCTCAACCTTATCATGTTCCGTCGCGCGCACCGTGCCCATGCCGAATTTCTGGTGAAATACCCGCGCGCCGCGTTGTAATCCGTGCGCGCGGTCTGGGTCGATGTCGATCGCGTCGTAATCGAATTTCGGCGCGGGCAATTTGCGTTGATAAAAATTACCCGAACTATTTTGACGCGGCGTGTAACCGCTGTAACTATTCATCACATTGCCCGTATGTTCCACCGCGCCCTCTGGCAATTCATTCACAAACCGCGACGGCATCGCATGTTGCCATTGCCCGTAAACGCGCCGGCTGCCCGCATAGGTGATCGTCAGTTTTTCACGCGCGCGCGTGATGCCGACGTAGGCGAGGCGGCGTTCTTCCTCCAATCCCGCCGTGCCGTTTTCATCCAGCGTTTTTTGCGAAGGAAAGATGCCTTCCTCCCAGCCTGTCAAAAACACGACCGGAAATTCCAAACCCTTTGCGCTGTGCAGCGTCATCAGCGTGACAACATCCGCCCCGGCGGCCTCGGTATTTTCCATCACCAGTGAAACGTGCTCCAAAAATCCGCCCAGCGATTCAAACTCACCCATCGCGGAAATTAATTCCTTTAAGTTTTCCAACCGCCCTGCGGCCTCCGGCGATTTGTCCTTTTGCCACATTTCCGTGTAGCCGGATTCTTCCAGAATAATCTGCGCCAGTTCGGTATGCGAGGTATTCAACACCTGCGCGCGCCAGCGCTGAATGGCCTGGATCAGATCGCGCAAGCTGCCGCGTGGTTTGGGTTTCAAATCATCCGTTGAAACAATCCGCGCCGCCGCTTCTTGTAACGAAATCTGCTGCGCGCGCGCGAGTTGATGCAAGGTTTGCAGCGTCGCATCGCCCAATCCGCGTTTCGGCGTATTCACAATGCGTTCAAAGGCCAGATCGTCCCGCGGCGCAACGACGGCGCGCAGGTACGCCAGCGCATCACGAATTTCCAGCCGCTCATAAAACCGCTGGCCGCCGTAAACACGATAAGGAATGCCGAGCTGCAAAAACCGTTCCTCAAACTCGCGCGTTTGAAACGACGCGCGCACGAGGATCGCGGTATCGGACAGT
>JABDAM010000045.1 GCA_013289145.1 Alphaproteobacteria bacterium
GCCGCGCGCGTTTCCGCCGCAGTGACAGGTCCGATCAACAGCCGCACATTCTGCGCGCGCAGCGCCTCTGCATCCGGCGCGCCCGCGCTGATATCCACCGGCCAGATTTCAAAATTGGGATTGCGGATTTGATAAGTCGCCAATTCAGCCGCGCGCAACATCGCCTTGCCCAAATCCGCATTCGGGCCGGAAAGGGGGAGCAATAGCGCCGCGCGCACCGGCCCTGGGTTCGCACTATTCACTTGCGCAGGCGCGGGATGGCGTGGCACATTCGGCGCGCAAGCAAACAGCGCCGCCAATGAAAAAACCAAGATCGCCCAAGTCAAAATCCGCTGAGAAAAAATCCGGCCGAGCGGCGCGTGGGCAAAAGAAGGATATCGCATCCCCTGAAATTACCCGTCCCGCCGGGGCTGCGCAACCGGATGTTTTGCCGCGCACAGCGCAGCGGGGGGTACTATATCTGGTTTCAACCCCCATCGGGAATTTAGGTGACATCTCCGCGCGTGCATTAGAGATTTTGCGCGGCGTCGATCTGGTGGTGGCCGAAGATACGCGCAACAGCGGTAATTTGCTGCGTCACTTCGACATCCGCGCGGAAATGCAGGCTTGCCACGACCATAATGAAAACGACATCGCGCCGCGTCTGATCGAAAAACTCCGCGCGGGCCGCAGCATCGCGATGATCAGCGACGCGGGCACGCCATTGGTTTCCGATCCGGGCTACCGTTTGGTGCAAGCCGCCATCGCGGCGGAGATTCCAATTATCCCCGTGCCCGGCGCGAACGCGATTTTACCCGCGCTGCAACTGTCCGGCTTGCCGCCGCGCACATTTTATTTCGGCGGTTTTTTGTCTTCGCGCGGCAAGGTGCGGCGGGATGAACTTGCGCTGCTTGCCGCACTGCCTTCTACGTTAATTTTTTACGAAGCGCCGCATCGCTTGGCAGAAACGCTGGCGGATGCCGCCAGCGTGCTGGGCAAAGACCGCCGCGCCGCCGTTGTACGCGAGATCAGCAAGAAATTCGAAGAGGCGCGCCGCGGTCCGCTGTTCATGCTGCGCGACCATTACGCGCGCAGCGAAGCGCGCGGCGAAATTGTCATTGTGATCGAAGGCGCAATGGAAGTCGTGAAATGGTCCGAAGACAGCGTGCGCGCCGCCCTGGCCGAAGCCATGACAGGCGGCACGCCTTTCCGCGAAGCCGTCGCCATCATCCACGCCCAGGCGGGATGGGCGAAACGGGATGTGTATGATTTGGCGCTTAAATTAAAATCGCATGAAACGGCCTAAACACCCCGCCCGCGTTACTCACGGCAGCGCGAGTTATAAACGCGGCGGGCGGGCGGAATGGGCGGCGCTGGTTTACCTGATGTGCAAAGGTTATTTCCCGTGTGCCATGCGTTACCGCGCGGCGCAGAGCAAAACCCGCGCAGGCGAAATCGATATCATCGTCCAACGCGGCAACATCATCGCCGCGATCGAAGTCAAGGCGCGCCCGAACGTCGTTATCGGCCACGAAGCCATGAACGAGCGTGAATGGCGCCGCCGCCATGCCGCGATGGCGCATTTCATTCGACGCCTTTACAGAAACGGGCGCGGAAAAAATTACACCATCCGGTTTGACTTGGTGATTGTCACGCCTTATTTTCAAATCAGGCATCTGAAATCCGCATGGCAACCCGCGTTTTAATTTTATTTCTGCTCTGCCCGCTGTTTGCGGGCTGCATGACGGTTGTGACCACGGCGGGCGAGCAGGGCGGCTATATCGCTTCGCAAGAACGCAGCACCGGCGATGCGGCCAGCGATGCGCGCATCCGTCTGTTCATCAATGATAAATTATTCCAATATTCCACCGACGTTTTCGGCGAAGTCAATTTGACGGTGGTGGAAGGGCATGTGCTGCTGACCGGCAACGTCATGCACGCCAAAGACCGCGTGAAGGCGGTGGAGCTCGTCTGGCAACGAAATTCAGGTGCATGACGGCACGGGCGTGGGCGGCTATGCCAAGGACAGCTGGATTATCGCCAAATTGCGCGCGCGCATGATGTTTGAAAAACGCGTTTTGTCGATTAATTATAATATCGATTGCGTGAACGGCGTGGTGTATTTAATGGGAATTGCGCAGGATCAGGATGAATTGAACCGCGTCATGCATCTGGCGCGCAATATTTCGGGCGTCCAGAATGTTATCAGTTATGTCCGCTTGAAATTTGATTTTCCCCATCCCATGATGGCGCCAGATTCAGGAGCGAAAAAATAATGGTAATCCGGTCGGAAATTTTGCATGAACTGTCGCGCATCGGCGAAATGGCGGATGACCAGATCGATTTGGGCGAGGCGGCGTTGCTCTTGGCTTTTATCGAGGTGCCCAAAGCCAATCTGGAAAATTACCGCGCCCATTTTGTGATGCTGGTGGAGGAGGCGCGCGCCGCCCTGGCCCGCCGTCCGCGCGATGATTTAAATGCCCGCGGGGAAGTTTTGCACGAAGTCTTGGTTGAAAACCACCATTACCGCGGCGACAGCCTGACTTATGATGATTTGCAAAATGCGAATTTGATCCGCGTCATCGACCGCCGCATGGGGTTGCCGATCACGCTGGGGGTTTTGTATCTGGTCGTGTGCCATGCGCTGGGATGGGAAGCGGAAGGTTTGAATTTCCCTGGACATTTTCTGGTGCGCCTGGCGATTGACGGCGACCGCATGATTATCGATCCTTTCCACGACGGTCAGGAAATGGACGTGCCGCGTTTGCGTCATATGCTCAAGGCCGCCGCGGGCATGGCGGCGGAACTGACGCCGGATCATTATCTGCCGATGTCGCGGCGCGATATTTTGCTGCGGTTGGAAAATAATATCAAATTGCGCCTGGTGCAGACGGGGCGGCTGGAACTCGCGCTGAAGACCGTTGAAGTCATGCAGGCCATCGCGCCGGGCGAAGTTACATTGTGGCGCGACCGCGGGATGTTATTGGCCGCCCAAGGCGAAATCCTGGGCGCGATCGAGGCGATTGAAAAATTCGAAAGCCTGTCCAACGACCCGCGCAACCGGCAACAGGCGCAGATACTTATTCAGCAGTTGAAAAGGCGATTGAATTGAAGGCTAACTGATTGTTTTTACGATGAAAGTAAAAAAACGAGAAAAAATTTGATAATTTTGCCTTATAGATATAGTATCACACTACGCCTGGGTTCTCTCAGGAGAAAAACTAAACACATTAGGAGATAAAGATGTCCAGAATTAATCAAGAATTAATTAGATATAACACCAATTCCGCCATATCCTATTTTATACTGTACTCCATTTTTGATACTTTGATAGCATCATCTTTTGCTCCCAAAGATGGTCTTGCTACCAATTGTGCGATTGGCGTAGCGACAGCAGCAGCCGTTACATTAGGAGCACATGTGGCAGGCCGCTATGGCGTATCCGCACGAGATTCTTACAGATATGATTGGAAAAAAAGATTGAGCGGCAGAAGATTGGCTGGAAATTTGATAGCCACTGGTATTGCCACAGCGGCCATGCTTTTATCATCAGCACCTTTGAGGCCGGTTATCAGGGGCATGGTTTCAAATGAATCGCAAAAACCTGCTGTTACCGCCCCACAGGCTGGCCAACATACCCCCTGAAAGTTTTACGCCGCTTTTTTCTGTGTGTGCAGAGATTGCGCCGCATCGCGGCGCGCCTGCGCTTCCGCAATCGCTTCGCGGATTTTGACGGCGGCAATTTCGTCGGGGGCACTTTGCAATTCGGCGGAGAGGCGCGTGATGTCCGCCTCCGCCGCGCCCGCGTCGAGAGCGGGCAGGTCATAGGCGCGCTCAGCCAAAACGGTAACGTGATCAAACGTCACTTCGCAAATCCCGCCGGAGACGTAGATTTGCCAGACGACCTGGTTTTGGCGCGTCAGCGTAATCACACCCGGGCGCAAATTGGTAATCATGGGCGTATGGCCGGGCAGGACGCCGAAATAACCCTCGCTGCCAGGAATTTCCGCGCTATCGACCGGTTCAGACAGTAACAATTCCGACGGCGAAATGATTTCAAACGGCAAACCGCCGGGATACATAAATACATCCCGCCCGCCGAGTTTGGCCATATTGGGTTTAAATTCGCTCATCTCGCTTCTCGTCTCTTGCTTCTAGCCTCTATGCCGCCTCAGCCTGCATCGTACCGGCTTTCGCCACCACGTCTTCGATTTTGCCGACCATATAGAAAGCCTGTTCAGGCAGGTGATCGTATTTGCCTTCGCAAATTTCCTTAAAGCCTTTAATCGTGTCGGCCAATGGCACGAACACGCCCGGGCTGCCTGTAAAGACCTCCGCGACGTGAAACGGCTGTGACAGGAAACGCTGAATTTTACGCGCGCGGGAGACGACCAATTTGTCTTGTTCCGACAATTCATCCATCCCCAAAATCGCGATGATGTCTTGCAGGGATTTATAAGTCTGCAAAATCTTCTGCACTTCACGCGCGACGGCGTAATGTTCGTCGCCCACCACGCGCGGGTCCAGAATACGCGACGTGGAATCCAGCGGGTCAACCGCCGGATAAATGCCTTGCTCCGCAATCGAACGCGATAAAACCGTGGTCGCGTCCAAGTGCGCGAATGACGCCGCGGGCGCCGGGTCGGTCAAGTCATCCGCCGGAACGTAAATTGCCTGGACTGACGTAATGGAACCTTTATTCGTCGTCGTAATACGTTCTTGCAGCATCCCCATTTCGGTCGCCAGCGTTGGCTGATAACCCACCGCTGACGGAATACGGCCGAGGAGGGCGGACACTTCCGCGCCCGCTTGCGTAAAGCGGAAAATGTTATCGACGAAGAACAGAACGTCCTGGCCTTCTTCATCGCGGAAATATTCCGCCATGGTCAGGCCCGTCAGCGCAACGCGCGCGCGCGCGCCAGGCGGTTCGTTCATCTGGCCGTAGACCAGTGCCACTTTACTGTCGCCGTCAGGATTGATAACGCCGGATTCAATCATCTCGTGATACAAATCGTTACCTTCACGCGTACGTTCGCCGACGCCCGCGAAAACCGATACGCCGCCGTGCGCTTTTGCGACGTTGTTGATCAATTCCATAATCAAAACCGTTTTGCCGACACCGGCACCGCCGAAGAGGCCGATTTTACCGCCGCGTGAATAGGGCGCGAGCAGGTCAACGACTTTAATCCCGGTCGGCAGCACCTCAGTTTCCGTCGATTGTGAAACGAAATCAGGCGCTTCGCGGTGGATGGGATAAGATTTTTGCGACAAGACCGGACCGCGTTCATCAATCGCTTCGCCGATCACGTTCATAATGCGGCCGAGCGTGCCGTGGCCAACGGGAACAGTAATAGGCGCGCCCGTGTCGATGACTTCCTGGCCGCGCACGAGGCCGTCGGTAGAGTCCATCGCGATCGCGCGGAGCTGGTTTTCGCCCAAATGCTGCGCGACTTCCAAAACCAATGTGCGGCCCTGGTTCATCGTGTGCAGCGCGTTTTTAATCGACGGCAGGTTGCCTGTGAATTCTACGTCCACGACCGCGCCCAAAATCTGCGTGATGCGGCCGGTGTGCTGTGTGCTGGTTTGCTTTGCCATTGTGTGCTCCTGTTATCTTTCGTTCTTATGCTGCTTCGGCGCCGGAAATGATTTCGATCAGTTCTTTCGTAATGAAAGCCTGACGGGCGCGGTTGTAATTAAGGGTCAGTTTATTCACCATCTCGCCCGCGTTGCGCGTGGCGTTGTCCATCGCGGTCATGCGCGCGGCCTGTTCGCCCGCGGCGTTATCCAGCATCGCGGAATAAATTTGCATCGCCACGTTGCGCGGAAGGAGGGCGGAGAGGATATGTTCCGCCGACGGCTCGAAATCATAAATCTCCGCCGCGCCCGCATTCGCGCCGCCGTCCTTGGGCGCGTTATCGTTCGTGCCGGATTTGGGCAGTTCGAACGGGATAATCTGGTGTAGCGTCGGTTTTTGCGTCAGGACGTTGTGGAATTTGTTAAAAATGATTTTGCACACGTCGAATTCGCCGCGTTCAAACAGTTCCAGAATTTTTTGCGCGAGCTGTTCGGCGGTGGAAAATTCCAAACGCGGTTTGGAAAAATCGTCGATGTGATGCACGGTCAGTTTACCGTAATCGCGGCGCAGGCCATCGCGCGCCTTTT
>JABDAM010000046.1 GCA_013289145.1 Alphaproteobacteria bacterium
CCTGACGGCAATTTCCATCAACCGCGACGATCCGACGGAAAAAATCGCCATGCTGTGGGCGTCCTGGCTGGAGCCTGAATACCGCGGCAAAGGCATTTCGAAATTAATGTATCAAGCGCGCATCGACTGGGCGCGGGCGCATCCGACGTGCGAAAAGATCGTTGTGTCGCATCGCGAGTCCAATGTTGCCTCCAAATATGCCAACCAAAAGCATGGTTTCGTTTTTACACATATCGAAAAAGAACGACGATGGCCCGACGGCATTATTGAAGACGCTTATCATTACGAACTCATCATCAAACCTTAAGAGAACCACATGACCGTAAAACACTTCCTCGACCTCCACGAACATCCAACGGATGTCATCAAACATATCCTCGCCGTCGCGCACACGCTGAAACGCGATCGGTCAGTGCATAAAACCGCCATGGCGGGCAAAACGCTGGCGATGATTTTTGAAAAACCCAGCCTCCGCACGCGCGTATCTTTTGATGTCGGCATGAATCAACTCGGCGGGCATTCCATTATGCTCACCAGCGGTGAGATCCAACTCAAATCCGATACCTCCGTGCCCGATGCGGCGCGGGCGCTGTCGCGTTATTGCGATCTGATTATGTTTCGCACTTTTGCCCATTCGTATCTGACAACGCTGGCGGAACACGCGACAATCCCCGTCATCAACGGCCTGACGAACGACACGCACCCGTGTCAGGTGCTGGCTGATATTATGGCCTTTGAGGAACATCGCGGCCCACTGGACGGCAAAATCATCGCCTGGTCGGGCGACGGCAAGGATAACGTTTGCACATCGTGGATTCACGCGGCGATGCATTATCCTTTTGTTCTGAAAATCGCCGCGCCCGGCGCGCATCAGCCGGACGCCAACATCCTCACCGCCGCGCGCAAAGCGGGCGCGCAAATCGAAGTCACCGATGATCCTATCGCCGCCGTGCGCGGCGCCGATTGCGTCCTGACCGACACATGGGTTTCAATGGGCCAGGAAGCGGACATGGTCGCGCGGCGTGAAACTTTCTCGCCTTATCAGGTGAATTCCGCGCTGATGAAACAGGCGAAAGCGGATGCGGTTTTCATGCATTGCCTCCCCGCCTACCGCGGCCAGGAAGTCACGCGCGACGTCATCGACGGCCCGCAATCCATCGTCTGGGACGAAGCGGAAAACCGCCTGCATGCGCAAAAGGCGGTGATGCTGTGGTGTATGGGCGTGATATAGAGGCGAGAAACAAGAAGCGAGAGGCGAGATGGCTATTCGTAATTTTGATGATTTGGATGCATTCAAACGAAGCTACATACTTGAAGAAAAAGTGCTTTCGTCACGGCGGACCCCGGGACAAGCCCGGGGTGACAGTGTAGGATTGTTAATCGAAAGCACTATAGAACAAGAATATAGCGAAATTGCAAAAATGGTTTACGTGCTCCACCGAAATTGGAAATAATCTCGCTTCTTGTCTCTCGCCTCTATAAAGCTTTCGCAATCGCCGCCGCTACGGCGGCCAAGCCGAGGATGACGCTGAGTGCGGCAGCCAGCCGCTGTCCCACCGCCGTGCCGACGGCGTTTTTGTTTTCCAATAAAATACTGACTTCCTGAATTTGTTGTTGCAGCGCCAGATATTGCCGCGCAGCCTGGCGGAAGCCTTGCAAATCGCCTTCCACCACTTCGGGACTGTCGATGGCGCGGTATAGGCTGGCCAGATCGCCCTGCGCCGCCAGTTTCGCCAGATTTTTCTGCAACCCTGATTTCAAAACACTGCTGTGAAACCGGTCGAGCGCAGGTTTCAACGTGTCAGCCAGCCAATTCGCCAGGCGCGGCACGGAATTCGGACCATAACGGTTCTGCACATTCGCCAGCAGATTCAAAATCGCGATACAACGCAGCGCGGCTTCTTTATTCGGGTTTAACGCCTTTAACAAATTCTCCTGGCCCTTGCCGATGCGCGCGGCCAGAAACGCCGCGCTGTGACGGTCCAGCGCTTCAACCGGACGGCGGCTGTCGGCGGCCAATTCATCCAGCGCGGGCAAAAGCTGTTTCAAATTCAATACATATAAACGGGTAAACGCATCGGAATAACACGGCGCGCCGTGCTGGAGTTCATACAGCACGCGTTCCAGCCCGAACCCCAAGCCCGCGACATGCAAATAGCCGCGCGCCAGTTCGGCATCCTTGGTAAGATGCGCATGGGATGGCCCGTTATTCGGCAAGCTTGCCCAATTACTGATAAGATCGGACGCAATAACTTCGGCGATTTTTTGCTGCTGCGCCGTATCGTTATCCATAAAAGCCTGCGCCAGCGCGCCGCCCAAACCGGATGGCATCACATTCAAACCTTTGTAACGCAGCGGCCCTTGCGGATCGAGCACCATGGCAAGCTTTGCCGCCAAAATATCGTCGCTGATATTCGGCGGCAATTTTTCGATCAGGTTTTTGATATCTTCATAGAGCGCCAGATCGCCCAGACTGCGTTGCACCCAACGGATGATTTCCTTGCTCTCCACCAGCTTGCGCACTTCGTCCGGATGATCCGCCAAAACGGCGGCCAGATTGCGCGGGCGGAAATATTCCTTGCCGCCGAATGCCAGGCTGCGCGACGCCTTGACGGATTGAATGGTGCTGCGCGTTTGCACGCGCTGGCCGGACGCCCAATTTTCCAGCTCGCCGAAATTCCAGCGCTGTTTCGGCAGGTCGCCGCAAGTGCCGCGCACGAATTCCAGAATGGTCGGCGGCAGCTTGGCATGGTTGATCATCAGCGTCGCCGTACCGGCCTCCAGCCGCGCGCGGATCAGGTCTTCATCCGACAGACCGGCGAAAGGATTTTGTCCCAAGGCCAGCAGATAAACCGTCACGCCCAGCGCGAAAATATCATCTTCAGCCATGCTGTCGCCCTTGCCGTAAAGGCGCGATTGCGCGCGTTCGATCGGCTCAAATAATGCAGGCTGGCGAAATCCGGTCGGCAAGGTCACGCATTCGCGCAGCATGATATCCGCCAGATTGTGTTTGGCGTAAATCGCCAAGGGCGAAATGCCGCCGTGAAACAGCGCGCGTTCTTGAAACGAAACCAGGGTATCCAAAATCGGGCGGATTAAATTCTGGCGCAGATGGTCTTCGCGAAACGACGCAAAAGGTTTGGACAGATCGGAAACCAGCGGCGGCGCGGGCGGCCGTTCCATCACGAATGCCAGTTTTTGCATAGTGCCGGAATTCAGCACGTCGTAACTCAGAACATTTTGCAAAATACCGGTCCGGCCGTTTTCCAAAGCATTCAAAACATCCAGCCGCATCGGTATTTTGTGATTTTGCACAAAGGCGTACAGCCCGCCGGGATAATCCGGATGCGGATCAACCGCAAAAGCATCCCCCCACTGTGTGGTGAGCTCGGGCAGAGCCTGCGTCAGATCAAGCGTGAAACGGCCGATGCGGAGTTTGGACATGGGGGGAGTTTAGCCGATTCCGGCAACAGACGACATTGTCATCCCGGCCAAGGCGCGTAGCGCCGCAGAGCCGGGATCCCGTGAAGGATAAGAGCCTAATGGTCGTGGGATCCCGGGTCGCAAGCTACGCTAGCGCCCGGGATGACAAAACGGATCCACCAGCAAAATCGTATCCTCCCGCTCCGGACTGGTGGAAACGGAGGATACCGGCGTGGCGCATAGTTCCTCGATGCGTTTCACATAGGCCTGCGCGGCGGGCGGCAACTTATTCCAATCGCGGATGCCCGCCGTGTCGCTCTGCCATCCAGCCAGGCTTTCATAAACCGGCTGCACGCGCGTTTGCGCGACCTGGCAGGCGGGCAAATGATCAATGCGCGCGCCGTCCAGTTCATAAGCCACGCAGATTTTAATTTCCGGCAGCGCATCCAGCACGTCAAGTTTCGTCAACGCCATGCCCGTCACGCCCGAAATCGCGTTGGCCTGCCGCACCAGCACGGCGTCAAACCAGCCGCAGCGGCGTTTGCGCCCCGTGTTCGTGCCAAATTCATGCCCGCGCTGTCCCAGCAATTCACCGACATCATTTTGCTGTTCCGTCGGGAAAGGCCCCGTGCCGACGCGCGTCGTATAAGCCTTTGTAATACCCAAAACATAATCCAGATAACCCGGCCCCACGCCGCTGCCCGTCGCCGCCTGCGCCGCAATCGTGTTCGACGACGTCACGAACGGATAAGTGCCGTGATCGACATCCAGCAATGTGCCCTGTGCGCCTTCAAATAATACCTGTGCGCCGCGCGTGCGGGCGGTTTGTAATTCCTGCCATACCACGGCGCGGTAAGACAATAATTCCGGCGCGATTTTCGCCAGCTCCGCCATCAAATCATCCGCGTTGATTTCCTCCGCGCCGAAACCACGTAGCGTCGCATTGTGATGCGTCAACAGCGCATCGATTTTGGTGCGCAGAAATTCCGGCTGCATCAAATCAACCAACCGCACCGCGCGCCGCGCGACTTTGTCTTCATAGGCCGGGCCCATGCCGCGCCCGGTGGTGCCGAGTTTTTTATCTCCCAATGCTGCTTCGCGCGCGCGGTCCACCGCGCCATGCACCGGCAAAACCAGCGGCACATTTTCCGCGATGCGTAAATTACGCGGCGTGATTTCCACGCCCTGCCCGCGCAGTTCATTGATCTCAGCCAACAACGCCCACGGATCCACCACCACGCCGTTGCCGATCATGGCAATTTTCCCCGGCCGTAAAATACCCGACGGGATCAGGCGCAATTTATAAACCTTGCCGTCGATCACCAGCGTATGCCCGGCGTTATGCCCGCCCTGGAAACGCACCACCACATCCGCGCGCGCGGAGAGCCAATCGACGATTTTACCTTTGCCTTCATCGCCCCACTGGGCGCCCACGACAACAACGGAACGAGCGGTTTTGGTCATGCGACAAACTCCAAGGCGTGAACTTCGATCATCGAAGGCAATTTGGCCAGCTGTTTAACGATATCATTCGCGGGTTCCTGATCCACCGCGACAAGCGCCAAGGCCTGGCCGCCAATCGTCGAACGCCCCAAATGGAAAGAGGCAATATTAATATGATGCCCGGCCAGCGTCTGCCCCACCGCGCCGACCAGACCCGGCTTGTCTTCGTTGCGGATAAAGAGCATGTGCCGCGCGGGCGTGGCCTCAACCGGGATGCCGTCAATATTCACCAGGCGCGCGGAGGTCTGCGCGAAAATCGTGCCGGAGATCGTGCGCGTGCCGCTGCTGGTGCGCACCGTGATCTTAATCAGACTGCGGTAATCGGTTTCGTCATTCAGGCGGATTTCTTCGACCTTGATGCCACGTTCTTGCGCGCGGACCTGCGCATTCACCACATTCACGCTTTCCATGTGCGTCGCGAGCAAAGCTTGCAGCGCCACCGTCGTCACTGGCGCCAAGCGCAATTGCGCGATATCACCGCTGTATTCGATGGTGACTTGCTGTAGGTCGCCGGAAATAATTTGCCCGATAAACGAACCCATATCTGCCACCAGGCGTAAATAGGGCCGCAGGCGCAACGCCTCTTCCGCCGACAGCGCGGGCATATTCACCGCATGCGCGACCGCGCCCGACAGCAGAAAATCAGCGACCTGTTCCGCGACTTGCAGCGCGACGTTTTCCTGCGCCTCAACTGTGCTGGCGCCCAGGTGCGGCGTGCAAACGACGTTGGCGGTGCCGAACAAAACGTTCTGCGTCGCGGGTTCTTCGGAAAATACATCCAGCGCCGCGCCCGCGACGTGGCCGTCATCGATGGCTTTTTTCAACGCGCTTTCATCCACCAATCCGCCGCGCGCGCAATTGATAATGCGCACGCCTTTTTTGCATTTCGCAATCGCCGCCGCATTGATGATATTGCGCGTCTGTTCGTTCAGCGGCACGTGGATGGTGATGATGTCGGACTGTTCGAACAATTCATCCAGCGTCACTTTGGTCACGCCCATCTGGCTGGCTTTGTCATCGGATAAAAACGGATCGTACGTGATGACCTTCATTTTCAATCCGATCGCGCGTTCCGCCACCAGCGCGCCAATGTTGCCGCAGCCGATCACGCCGAGCGTTTTGCCGTAGAGTTCAACGCCGGTATATTTATTCTTTTCCCACTTCCCCGCCTGG
>JABDAM010000047.1 GCA_013289145.1 Alphaproteobacteria bacterium
TGTGGTGGAGGCGGATTTAGGGCAGCTCAAATTCCTGATGGGCATTTACGAAAATTTCGACAAGGCGGTGCGTGTTTCCGCCGCGCACAGCGAAATCGCGGCGCGGCTGCGCGAGGAATTGGATTATCTGCGCGAAGGGCGGGCGATGGATCTCTACCGCGCCATGCTGGCAGCCGAACCCGGTGTGCGCGTGCCGGAATGGCGGACGGAATTGTCGACGGATAAATTGCTGACCATGACCTGGCTGGACGGTGCGCCGATGCTGGATTTCAAAAACGCTTCGCAAAAACAGCGCGACACGATTGCGATGAACCTCTTCCGCGCGTGGTACGTGCCGTTTTACGAATACGGCATCATCCACGGCGATCCGCATCCGGGGAATTATACTGTTGGTAAAGGGGACGTGATTAATCTCCTCGACTTTGGCTGTATCCGGATTTTTGATGCATCCTTTGTGCGCGGGGTGATTGATTTATACCGGGCGCTGGAGCGCGGCGATAATGCGCTGGCCGTTTCGGCTTATGAAACCTGGGGATTCAGGAAGCTGACCAAGGCGCATATCGAGACGCTCAATATCTGGGCGCGGTTTTTATATGGGCCGCTGCTGGAGGACCGCGCGCGGCCGATTGGTGAGCTGGACGGCACGGGTTTCTATGGCCGCGAAACGGCGCAGCGGGTGCACCGCCGCCTGCGCGAAATCGGCGGGGTGGAACTTCCACAGGCCTTTGTCTTTATGGACCGCGCGGCCCTGGGGTTGGGCTCCGTCTTTATCCACCTGCGCGCCAGCCTGAACTGGCACCGCCTGTTTCACGAACTGGTGCAGGGGTTTGATGAGGCGGCGCTGCGCCGTCGCCAGGCGGCAGCGCTGGCCGCGCAGGGGTTGTTGAGATAACAGAAGATGACACTAAAAAGTTTTGCTAGAAGACAGGTTGATAGGCTATATAATTCATTAGGCTTTAGGAGATAAGACATGCATATCGATCGCGACCTTTTGCGGCAATCGTTGGGGTATAAATTAAAACCGGGGTGGAAGAGGCGTCATCACAAATGGAATGCGGTTAAAGCAGCGGCGGAATTGGGGCTGTGCGGCGCCCTGTGGTATGAAGGCGGCGGGCAGGGGCTAGCCCTATCGTTGCTGGTGATCGCCTGGGCGGAGGGCGGCGGATTGATAAAGGATTACCAAGCCCGGCGCCGCCAAAAAGCCGCAGGATCGCCGGTCATGGGAACGGAAGGGCTGGCCTGTCCCGGGGGAAGTTGCGATTTAGGGTGACGCAGGAACAGGACGGACACTAAGCCTCCATTAGAAAAGTGAGGAACAATCCCATGCACCTGGCATGCCGGGTTTTATATTGCGAATTTAATCCTATTTTGGTAAGATTGTTTCCTGCTCCTGGCCGACTTCGACCGTCACTAAATGTGTAATTGGCTTGCCTGATTTGCCGTTGATTGAACTTTGGCGGCCGATGAAGCCGGTTTGCCCAGCGCATATCGAACGCCCCATGTTTCCGCAAAGGCCTGTAAAAATTCCGGATCGCGCAAATCCTGCGCGGGGCGGAAATCTTCGCCGCTGCTGAGCAAACTGGACAGCGCCAAATGGGTGACGAACTGTTCTTGCGAGACGGTATCCGCGCGTTCATGGCAGATCTGCATCAAGCCATTAAAAAGCTTTTGCCGCGTATCGGGTTGTAACGATGCGATTTCTTCCAGCGTATTTGCGATTTGATCGGGCCGCGTGATCGTCAATTGATTGGCTGCTGGATTCCAATCAAGCCCGCCCAGCAATTTTTGGTGGACCGTACCGGGGTTCCACTTTCGCTCGGCTTCCGCCTTTTGCCGCGCGGCTTTTTTTCTTTGGTTATAAAACCGGCAGGTTATCCAGGTGCCCGCGTAAGCCAGCATTAATGAAGCGATGATATAAAAAACGGGCGTAAAGTCGCTGTAGGTGTTTGTGTTATAAGTTGGCGTGTAATCGGCTGTATAGGTTGTGACGAGTTCAGCCGGATCGGTATAGGATTGCGGGCCATCCGACGTTATGCCGTCCGTCTCCCGGATGGTGGAATTTGTTGCGGCTGGATCGGTATAGGATTGCGAACTATCCCGCGTTACGCTGCCCGTCTCCCTGTTGACGGCAGTCGTTCCCTCTAGAGCTGTGAGGGCGGCTTGATTGGTGTGGATAGAGTCTACAGTCATTCTCAAATCGCTTTTGCGGGGCGGATTTTAAGTGATTAGAATAACTGCGGCAAGGGCGCGGAGAAAAAGTTTCCCCTCTCCCTGTAGGGAGAAGGGAATTTTTGTGCCGGCGCAAGGTCAGAGATTAAAAGCGCTGTTGTTTTGCTGCTGGATCACAGCCGTCATAGGGAACAAGGCCGCTATCGCAGCCGCATCGCCTTGGGCATGGTGTTGCAGCATCTTCTGAGAATTCGTAATGCACTTGACGATTGCCTTGTTCAGAGCATGCGCTTGTTCCGGTGTTTCCGTCAGTTCCGCGGCCCAATCTTTGCCGTGCGCCTGAATGTTCAGCAGAGCGGCTTCCTGGCGATCGAGGCCCCCGGAAGAAAGACATTCCAGGGTTTGTTTTAAATGATCGCCCAAAGTGATTTGCAGTATAGGCGGTTCATTTTGATCCCATGAAAAGGCTTTGCTCAATTGCGTGTAAATGGACTTTGAGTCTTCATAGGTTTCTTTAACTAAAGCTTGAGCCAAAACTTGCAATTTTTGTTTTTTTTCTTCGTTGGTTTTGGTTATATATTTATCCAGTTTTTTACTAAGAAAGAACAAGCCTCCGAGCGGGATCCCCATTGCTGTTATCAGCAAAAGAAGCTGGATCGGACTTGCAGGTGGCCCACCGCCGCCGCAGCCAGCTAGGGCGGCGGCTGTTGTCGCCAGGGCTATAAAATTACGTGCTTTCATTATGATTTTCCTCCATGGGCCCTTTTATCACTTTGACGGCCGTTTTTTCAAAGAAAAAATACTTTCATCGTGAAATAGACCGTAACTATTTGTGCTTATTAGGTTTATTTTTATGCTGGTCTGCTGGTCTGCGGGTCTGCTAGTTTCCACCCATGAAACTCTTCGGCACGGACGGTGTGCGGGGCAAGGCCAACCAAGGCGCCATGACTCCGCAATCGGTTTTGAATTTGGCGATTGCGATCGCGACGCAGCTTTCGGGCGCGCGGGCGGGGACGCGGTTCGGTGCCAATGCGGGCAGCGCGCGGCCCAAGGTGATTATCGGCAAGGATACGCGCCTGTCCGGCTATATGATTGAAAGCGCGCTGGAAGCCGGCTTTATCGGCGCGGGCGTGGATGTGGTGCTGGTGGGGCCCATGCCGACGCCCGCGATTGCGCAACTGACGCGCAGCCTGCGCGCGGATTTGGGCGTGGTGATTTCGGCTTCGCATAATCCATACGAGGATAACGGCATCAAATTATTCGGCGCGGATGGTTATAAAATTTCCGACGAATTGGAAATGGCGATTGAACAAAAATTCACCGCGCTGTCGGAGGATGATCTGGCCGCGCCGATCGCACTGGGGCGCGCGACGCGGCTCGATGATGCATCGGGGCGTTATATTGAATTTGCGAAATCGTCTTTGCCGCGCGGGACGCGATTGGACGGATTGCGCATCGCGCTGGATTGCGCGAACGGCGCGGCGTACAAAGTCGCGCCGCGCGTGCTGTGGGAACTGGGCGCGGAATTGATCACGATCGGCGATCAGCCGGACGGGCTGAACATCAACGCGGGCTGCGGCGCGACGGATACGCGCGCGCTGCGCCAGGCGGTTCTGGACTACCGCACGCATATCGGCGTCGCGCTGGACGGCGACGGCGACCGTTTGATTTTGGTGGACGACAAAGGCGCGGTGGTGGACGGTGATCAAATTCTCGCGCTGCTCGCGCGGGAAATGCAGGCGGCGGGGCGGCTGGCACGCGGCGCGGTTGTGGGCACGGTAATGGCGAATTTGGGGTTGGAGCGTTATTTGCAAAGTTTGAATTTAAAATTACTGCGCGCCAACGTCGGCGACCGTTTCGTGACGGAAATGATGCGCGAAGGCGGATACAATCTGGGCGGCGAGCAATCCGGCCATATCGTCCTGTCCGATTTCGCGACGACGGGTGATGGTTTGATCGCGGCGCTACAGGTTTTGTCCATCGTCAGCGCGGCACAGCGCCCGGCGCATGAAGTTTTGAAACTCTTCGACGCCGTGCCGCAGCAATTGCAAAACGTCCATTACGCGCGCGGCGCCAATCCGCTGGCGAATGACAACGTCCAGCGCGTCATTGCCGACGCCGCGACGCATTTGAACGGCCACGGCCGTATCCTCGTCCGCCCATCCGGCACCGAACCCGTCATCCGCGTGATGGCCGAAGGCGACGATGCGGCGCAGGTTTCCGCGGCGGTGGAACGGATTTGCGAAGCCATTCGGGTGGCGGCGTAGCGGTACTCTTTTGGCGAATTTTTTGCTGCCTCGGCTTAAATATTTTTTAGGAATATAATGATATCAATAATTTAGACAGGAAAATAATCCTTGACAAACCCGTTGGGATATGACATGATGGGGATGATTGCACTCGGAATCTGTCCGCCGCGCCCCCTTGCTTAGGATTGCCGGTGCGCGCTAAGGTGAAACGAAAAAACACCTAAAGCCCGCACATGCAACAGCCTGCCCACAAACCTAAAAATCCTTGTTTCTCTTCGGGGCCCTGCGCCAAACGGCCGGGGTGGTCGGTGGATGTTTTGCGCGGCGCGCTGGCGGGCCGTTCGCACCGCTCGAAACCCGCGATGGCGCGGATAAAGGAAATGCTGGACCTGACGCGCGCGGTGTTGGAAATTCCGGCGGATTATCATATCGGCATCACGGCGGGGTCGGATACGGCGGCGATTGAGCTCGCCATGTGGAACATGCTCGGCGCGCGCGGCGTGGATGTCTTTGGCTTTGAAGTTTTTTCGAATGACTGGGTGACGGATATTGTCAAACAATTGAAACTTCCGAATGCCCGCGTATTTCAAACGCCGTTCGGCGAATTGCCGGGTCTGCGCCAGGCGGATTTTAATAATGATGTCGTGTTCACCTGGAATGGCACAACGGCGGGTGTGATTGTGCCGGACGGCGAATGGATTCCGGCCAGCCGCGCGGGCCTGACATTTTGCGACGGAATTTCCGCCGTGTTCGGCGTGAAATTGCCCTGGGATAAACTCGATGTAACATCATTCAGCTGGCAAAAAGGTTTGGGCGGCGAGGCGCAGCACGGCATTATTGTGATGTCGCCGCGCGCGATTGAGCGGTTACGCGACTATACGCCGCCATGGCCGCTGCCGAAAATTTTCCGCGTGAAAAAAGGCGGCGAGGTCGCCATGGGTTTTTTCGCGGGCGAGACGATCAATACGCCTTCGATGATTTGTGTGGAGGATGCGATTGACGCGTTGAAATGGTGTCAGACCGTTGGCGGGCTGGACGGTTTGTGCGCGCGGACGCAGAAAAATTTTCAGACGATTAAAGATTGGGCGGCGCGCACGCCGTGGATTGAATTTTTCGCGCGCGAAGAAAAATCGCGTTCGCCGCTGGCCGTGACATTGCAAATCACCGCGCCCGAATATGCCGCGCTGGACGAAGCCGCGCAGAGAAAATTCAACCAGGAACTTACCGCGCGCGTCGATGCGGCGGGCGCGGGGCATGATTTCAATAATCATAAAGGCGCGCCGCCAT
>JABDAM010000048.1 GCA_013289145.1 Alphaproteobacteria bacterium
TTGTGCAAAAAGCCGTCGCGCGTGATGCCCGCGTTATTCACCAGGATGTCAATGCCGCCATACTTTTTATCAATCGAACCGAATACATCCTGCACCTCGGCGAAATGAGAGACATCGCATTTATAAACGTCAATGCCGGTTTCCTTTTTAAAGGCATGCGCCTCATCCACGCGGCCGATATAGATCGCGACCACATTATGCCCTGCCGCGAGCAGCGCCTTGCCCGCCGCAGCGCCCAGGCCGCGGTTCCCGCCCGTCACAACAGCGGTGCGTTTTTTGTTTGGATCAATAGCAGGAGTGTCGGTGTTTGTCATTTGGGCGGTTCTCGCAGGGGTTGATTCAGCCCGTAAAATACCCCGCAGAGCGAGGGGCGTAAAGGCACCAGCCTTTTATAAATTAAATCTGAAACGCCAGGTGCGGCTGTTTTTGACCTTGTAACACACGGGGGTGATAAGGATCATATGCCAGATCCTTCGCCGTTGCCCCGCTGATTTGCTCCGGAGCAACGGATTCCCGCTGACTGACTTTTAAAGCCAGCACCAAAGCTTCGTCGGAAATGCGGTATATGCTTTCTCTGCCGCTGCGGCTGCGTTCAACATAATCCAGCGGCAATATATTATATAGCTGACTGGTAATTAAATTTCCTGAAAGCCAGGCTTGATCGGCGATTTTTGTCACCGTCGGATCTTCGCCTCTTTCCTGAAGCTGGAAAATTGCCATGACGATGGCTTGCTGCTGAGTTGACAGAGCCTTCATGCGCCTGCGCCCGTAAACTTGCAGATGGCAAACCTGGACATAAGCCGAATAAGTTTCATCCGTGGAACGCATTCTGGCGCGCAGTTCATTGCATTCCGCTAAATTGTTTTGCCAATTAATGTGCGTATTGCGATCTACGTCCATGGTTGCTCCATATATTTATGCCTCAAAAATTACCACGGCGGAGCGGCCAATCACAAGAAAATAATGCTTTCAAATCATCTTTTGAAGACCATCCCGGAAGCGCCGCATCATTTCTGGTGGATTTTCCGCGCGCATGATTTCACCCATCACGGCAACGCCGTGCGCCCCGGCCGCCATGCATTCCGCCACATTATCCAACGTAACGCCCGCGAGCGCGAGGATGGGAATGCGGCAATCCCGCGCGGCCACGCGCAAGGTTTCTATGCCCAAGGCCGGGCCGTAACCGGGCTTGCTGGCAGTCAGGAAAACCGGACTGAGCGTGACATAATCCGCCCCAATATCCTGCGCCCGTGCAATGTCAGCGATGTTATGACAATGCACGCCCATGATTAAATCCTTCGCCGCCGCGCGAATGGATTCCAAATCCGCCTCCGGCGCCACATGAATCCCATGCACGCCAATTTCCAGCGCCCATTCCACATCGTCGCTGATGGAAATTTTGGTCCGCCCGCAATGCATCATCACCTGCCGCGCCAATTCGCGTTGCTCATCCCGCGATAAATTTTCCTCGCGCAGCAAGAGCCAAGGTGCGCCCGCAGCGCAGAGATTTTTCAAAACATCTGCGATAGGCGCACGTGTTTGTTTTCCATCGGAGATAATCAGTAAGCGCGGCACATCCGGTTTTCTCATGCCTCACGCCTCATACCTGTGTTGAACGCCTAGCGTTCAACACACAGCGCGATCCCCATCCCGCCGCCGATGCATAGCGTGGCGAGGCCGCGTTTTAATCCGCGTGCTTCCAGCGCGTGCAGTAATGTCACCAACACCCGCGCGCCTGATGCGCCAATTGGATGACCCAGCGCAATCGCGCCGCCGTTCACGTTGACGCGGTCCATCGGCCAGCCCATTTCCTTATTCACCGCACAGGCCTGGGCGGCAAAGGCTTCGTTGGCCTCAATCAAATCCAGATCGCCCACGCTCCAGCCCGCTTTTTCCAGCGCCTTTTTGCTCGCCGGAATGGGGCCGGTTCCCATAATTTTCGGATCAACGCCGACCGTCGCCCAGGACACGATTTTCGCCAAGGGTTTAATCCCACGCCCCGCCGCCTCAGCCGCGCTCGTCACCACCAATGCCGCCGCGCCGTCGTTAATGCCGCTGGCGTTACCCGCCGTCACTGTGCCTTCTTTATCAAAGGCCGGACGCAATCCCGCCAGACTTTCCGCCGTCACGCCCGCGCGCGGATATTCATCCTTGTCCACCACGGTGTCGCCTTTTTTACCCTTGATTGTCACCGGCGCGATTTCCTTGGTGAACGCGCCCGCGCCCATCGCCGCTTCAGTTTTGTTTTGCGAAGCCGCCGCGAATTCATCCTGCGCCTGGCGCGTGATACCGCACTGTTTCGCGACATTCTCCGCCGTCGTGCCCATGTGATAATTATTAAACGCTTCCCACAGGCCGTCGTGGATCATCGTATCCACCAGCGTTGCATTCCCCATCTTCACGCCCGCGCGCAGAAACGTCGCATGCGGCGCAAGGCTCATACTCTCCTGTCCGCCAGCCACGATGATGCCCGCATCGCCGCATAAAATCGCCTGCGCCGCCAGCGCCACCGCGCGCAGGCCGGAACCGCAAACCTGATTAATCGTCAGCGCCGTTTTTTCCTGCGGAATGCCCGCCGCAATGGCCGCCTGGCGCGCCGGGTTTTGCCCCTGTGCCGCCGTTAAAATCTGGCCCATGATCACTTCATCCACATCGCCCGGTTTGATCCCCGCGCGTTCCAGCGCCGCCGTGATGGCAACCCGCCCCAGTTCATGCGCGGGCAGCGTCGACAGCGCCCCATTGAAAGATCCAATTGGCGTACGCGCGGCGGAGATGATGACAGCTTGAGACATGGTGAGACTCCCTTTGTGTGTTTGTAGCGCAGCCGAATTTCATGACAAGTTGTTAAATGGTTTTCGTGAGCCAATCCACAATCGGCCCCCACACCTTTGTCTGCGCATCGCGTCCCACCATCATGCCGATGTGGCCGAGGTCGGGGGTAAGAGACAGCGCGCCCGGGATCGCGGCGGCGAGCGCCGCAGCGGATGCGGGTGAGACGATTTTATCCTGCTGCGGCAGTACGGCGAGAGTCGGAATTGTCAGCGCGGATGGATTGATGATTTGATCCGCCACGCGCCAGGCGTTTTTCATCGGCGCATTAAACGCATACCAATCCCGCATCGTATCCCGCGCCGTGCCGGGCGTGAGCGGCACGCCGTCCGACAGCCAGTCTTCCAGCGCGACGAACAATTGCGCACCTTCGCTATGCGGATCCATTGCGGCGAACTTCATAAACTTTTGTACGGAGCCGAAGGGATCCAGCGCGGTGAAAAAGGTTTGCAACCAATCGAGCGACAATTCATTTTTTTGCCCGACTATTTGCAATAATTTATCCGCCATATCGGCGGTGAATTTCGGCATGCCCGGCGCGTGGAAATCCCAGGCGGTCGCCATCAAGACTAATGCAGGCGGCTTCGGTGCGGCCATCTGCGCCAGCGCCAGCGCGAAATTGCCGCCCATGCAATAACCCATCACGGCGGGAGGCGTGTGATATTTCGCCGCGATGAAATCATAAACCGGCAACAGACGATCCGTGACGTAATCCGACAAGCCGAACGATTGCTCCGCCGCGCCCGGCGCGTCCCAATCGAGCAGGAACGGATGCAAACCCTGCACGGATAAAAATTTCAGGAAAGATTTATCAGGCAGCAAATCCAAAATGTAGGCGCGGTTCACGAGCGATGGAATAATCAGCAGCGGCGCACCACCTGTAAAATCTTTGGCGCCATAATCATAAAGCCGCGTCGTGCTGCGTTCCCACACGACCGGAAACGGATTTGCCGCGCGCGCGAAGGGGTGCGCGTGATAACTTTCGATGCCGCGCTGAAACTGCGCCCAGCGCGATTGCATTTCGCGCCACAGTGCCGCCGGAAATTCAGGATTGTTCTTCGCTGCCGCGAAATGTTGCAAGCTATTTAACGCGGGATTCCAGATCGGCCACCCGAGCTTCGGGGCGTGCCATGCGCATAAAGCACTCTGCCAACAGCTGAGCGCCAAGGTCTGATGCAGGTGGAGGGGACGCGGTCCGCGGATCATCGGTTTTCATATTACCAGATGGCGTGGGCATTTGCACGCTGCCGGACGGTGCAGTGACTTGCATCATCCCATTCATATACTGCTGCCATTGCTGCTGCGCCGCCGCCTGCCACGTGGGATCCGCCGCCATTTGCGACCATTGTTGCTGCCATTGATCCAAATAAGCCTTGGCCAAGTCCTGTGGGTTTTCCATGACTGCATCATGCGGAAATTCTTGCCTTTGTGCAATAAGACACGTAAGGTCTTCCCATGACCCCGTCGCAAAAGCCCAATCCCGTTATCATTAAAAAATACGCCAACCGCCGCCTCTACCATACCTCCAAAAGCGCTTATGTGACGCTGGAGGATCTGTCCAACATGATCCGCGAGGGCGTGGATTTCGAAGTCATTGATGCCAAATCCGGCGAAGAACTGACGCGTCAGGTTTTGACGCAAATCATCGTCGAACAGGAATCGCGCGGGCAGTATTTATTGCCGACGAATTTCCTGCGCCAATTGATTTCCGCCTATGGCGGCGAGCAAAGCCATCAATTACTGCCCGGCTACCTGTCTTACGCCATGGAACAATTCGGCCGCAACCAGGAACAGTTGTACACTTATATGTCTTCCGCGCTGGCGCAGTCCATGCCGGAAATGGCGGGCAATCCGTTCACCGCCTGGACGCAGATGTCGCAGCAAAACCTGCGCGCCTGGGAAGGCGTGATGAAGGAATTCTATTCCCAAGCCGCATCGTGGCTGCATCCTTTGGCGAGCAATGAAAACGACCAATGGAAACTGGCATCATTGACGCAAATGCAAAAGAACTTGCATGAACTACAAGATCATATTTCGACGCTGTCGCAGTTAAAGCGTTATAACGACCAATAATCAGAACCGTCCGGCAACGCCGCTTAGAACCGCGCGGAAAAAAGGGCCGCTGCCAGCAGCGCTGCTGTTATCACATTCGCTTTAAAAACCTTCAGGCAATTCGCGCCGTCTTTCGGCTGCCATTGCACCAGCTGCCAGAATAAATGCGCG
>JABDAM010000049.1 GCA_013289145.1 Alphaproteobacteria bacterium
GCGAATTTCAATGGCACGGACATCGATTTGGATTTTCCGATTACTGCGGACGGCACGCTTTCGATCATCACGCGCGAAAGCGACGCCGCCCATGTGATGGCGGAAGCGGTGCAGAAATTATTTCCAGGCACACAAGTCACCATCGGCCCGTCGATTGAAAATGGTTTTTATTACGACTTTTACCGCGAGAAGCCTTTTACACCCGATGACCTTGCCACCATCGAAGCGGAGATGAAAAAAATCGTTGAAGGCGGCAAGCCATTTACGCGCGAGGTCTGGCCGCGCGCGGAAGCCATTAAATTCTTCAAATCCAAAGGTGAGAATTTCAAAGTTGAATTAATCGAAAATCTGCCCGGCAGCGAAGACATCCGGATTTACAAACAAGGCGAATGGCTGGATCTCTGCCGCGGGCCGCACATGCCGACGACGAAACACGTCGGCATGGCGTTTAAATTGACGCATATCGCGGGCGCTTATTGGCGCGGCGATCACAAGCGCGAACAGTTACAGCGCATCTACGGCACGGCCTGGCGCGACCAAAAGGAACTCGATAATCACTTGCAAATGGTGGCGGAAGCCGAAGCGCGCGATCACCGCAAGCTGGGTAAGGAAATGGATTTATTCCATCTTCAGGAAGAAGCGCAGGGCTCGATCTTCTGGCATCCGCGCGGTTTCACAATTTATAATCAAATCGAAAATTACATCCGCCGCAAATTGAACGGTGCGGGTTACGTCGAGGTCAAAACGCCGCAATTGATGAGCAGCAAATTGTGGGAAGCGTCAGGCCATTGGAGCAAGTTCCGCGAGAATATGTTCGTCGTGCCGGACGTCGTGCCCAACACGGCTGAAGGCGAAAAGATTTTCAAGGAAGAGCCGAAAAATTTCATGGCCCTAAAACCTATGAACTGTCCGGCGCATATTCAGATTTTCAAACAGGGTTTGAAATCCTACCGCGACCTGCCGCTGCGCATGGCGGAATTCGGCTGTTGCCACCGCAACGAGGCGCATGGCGCGCTGCTCGGCCTGATGCGCGTGCGGCAAATGACGCAGGACGATGCGCATATTTTCTGTACGCCTGATCAAATCGCCAGCGAAGCCGAAGCGTTTTGCAAATTACTTTATTCCGTTTACGAAGATTTCGGTTTCACCGACGTGCACATAAAACTCGCCACGCGTCCCGACGCCCGCGCGGGCGATGACGCCACCTGGGACCGCGCGGAAGGCGCGCTGGCGACGGCATTAAAATCACAAAACCTGGAATTCACCTATGCGCCCGGCGAAGGCGCATTTTACGGACCAAAACTGGAATTCCACCTGCGCGACGCCATCGGCCGGACATGGCAGTGCGGCACGCTGCAATGCGATTTCGTTTTGCCGGAACGCCTCGATGCGACATACATCGGTGAAGACGGCGCGCGTCACCGCCCGGTGATGCTGCACCGCGCAATCCTGGGATCATTGGAGCGTTTTATCGGGATTTTGATTGAACATTATGCGGGCCGGTTCCCGCTCTGGCTCTCGCCGATCCAGGTTGTGATTGCGTCGATTACCGAAGCCGCAGAAGGTTACGCGAACGAAGCCGCCGCGGCTTTGCGAGCGGCTGGGTTGCGGGTTGAAACCGACACGCGCAGCGAGAAAATTAATTACAAAATCCGCGAACACAGCCTGCAAAAAATTCCCGTCATCGCCGTAGTGGGCGCCAAGGAAGCTGAGGGCCGCACCCTCGCCCTGCGCCGCCTGGGATCAGACGCGCAAACGTTGATTTCCCTGGATGACGCCACCCGGCAGCTCAGCATGGAAGCGAAGCCGCATTCATAACGCATGCGGTTAAAGGCCGAACAAGTCGCCAATTGCCTCTGCCGCATCGAATGCTGCATCTACCACCAATTCCGCGGCAACGACGCTACCTGCGATTATCACCGTATCTTTAACCAAGCCGTCGGCATCCCAATTGTCTTCATCATCATAAATGTCGTTCAGCGTGTTTATGATGGCATTCCCGGCCTGGTTCAGGCTGCCGCCTATACGTTCTGAGGCATTCTGGGAACAAGAATCATTCCAATCATATACGCTGCCCTGCAGCAACAGACTTAAACCATGACGGCCCATAACAAGTGAATTGTACGGATCCACGTCCATTACGTAATAGGTATAATCCGGATCATAATTGCCGCGATCCAATAAGCCTTTCAGCAATTGGTTTTTGTATAGCAATAAGGAATCCGGATTGCGGTCATGGTCATCATCGCCAAGGGGCACCGGAACATACATCGAAATCGCACTGCGGAACCCGATGGAATTTTTAACGCGCTGATCCGCGACGTCGATTTGCTCCTGCAAAGACCGCTCAAGGCGAGGTAAACGGATGTCCGTGCCTACGTCTTTATTATCATAATCGTCATTCACAGCGTCATCCAATTTATCTTTCTGAGCATCCAATCTGCCGATGATTTCTTCGATAAATTCTCCCTGCATTGTCAGGCCTTCAGCGGATTTTTGCAGGCTTTGCGCGGCGATGAGGGTCACGGCGATCGGGCCGTCTAATTCATCTCCGGCGTTTTTGACTAAATTTGCGGCAAAGGCGTAATCTCCTAATGCCAAATCACACGCGGTTTTATTTAACGCGGCAAAAAGATCTTCCGGACTTTTGATTTTGCTTTCAGCATCAGAAATCTTCTCTTCTACGGAATTTCTTTCACGCATTTTCTTTTGCTGCGCCGTCAGCGCCGATTTTTTCTTGTCAGCGTCGTTTTGAAGTACGGCAAGCCCTCGCCAATCCAGGTCAAAGGAACCTGTTTTTGATTGATAACCTTGCGCGGCTTCAAAGGCGCTGCGGTAGGCGGAACCCAGCATCTTTACGGAATGCATAAGACCGCGAGCGCTTTTTATGCCGTCAAATGTTTCAGGCGTTATTTTATTATCATACTCCTTATTATGAGTAAGGATTTGCGCAAAGGGTTTTGCGGCCTCATTCAGCGAGCCTTTGGCTTCTTGATATTCTGTTTCCAGGCTTTGTAATGTTTTTTCTTGAGAAGCCAAATCGCCGCTCGCATCTATGGCTTTTAATTGTTCCCGCAATTCTTCAGCCTCCGTTTCAAATTCAGGATTTTGATCTTGCAGCCTCTGCAATAATTCGCCAAAAACGGCGCCCGGCGCGCCGGCCAACTGATCCAGCCATGCCGCGCGTTCATCCAGACGTTCGGAATCCAATTCCGGCCAGGCGCGCGCGATCAATGCTTGCAGGTTGACCTTGGCGCTTTCAACAACTCTCGCGGTCTGGCTTGCCTCATTCTCCAAAGCGTTTTGCCGATCCCCTAGGGTATCGATAAAACCATCGTATGCGTCTGAAGCTTCTTCAATTGTAGGCATGGGATCATCTCGTGTTAGGTTAATTTTCAGCGTTATCCCTAACAAAAGGCACGCCTTTAAGTCAACCTAAATTATGGATGCTGGTAATGATGGTGCCCGGAAGAGGACTCGAACCTCCACGATGTTACTCACTAATACCTGAAACTAGCGCGTCTACCAATTCCGCCATCCGGGCAACCTAGATGCGAGAGGCTGGAAGCGAGATGCTAGAGCCACTGCGCGGTGTGTCTAAAGTTTCTCCCGCAAAAAGTCAAACAGAATCTCGCCTCTATCAGGCGACGCCGCGGTCATCAAAGACGAAACAATCGCCTTCCCATAGGGACTGTTCGGGCGGGACTTGTTCCAGGTAGCCTAGAATGCCGCCTTTGAGGTGATAAACTTCATCAAACCCCTGACCACGCAGATAGGCGGTGGATTTTTCGCAGCGGATGCCACCGGTGCAATACATGGCGATTTTTTTGCCCGCCAGCATGTCGCGGTTGGCTTCGATAAACGCGGGCAGTTCGGAAAAACGCTGGGTATCGGGATCCACCGCGTTTTTGAAATGGCCGTAGTAATATTCGAAACGGTTGCGCGTATCGATCGTCACCACATCCGGATCGCTGATGAGCGCGTTCCAATCCTGCGGCTCCACGTACGTGCCGACGTTCTTGATATCAATCGGCTGGCGCAGCATGACGATTTCTTTTTTCAGCCGCACTTTGATTTTTTCGAAGGGGATAAAATCAGAGGACGTGAAAACAGGCGCCAGGTTTTCAAAACCCGCATGCGTACGTAGGGTCGCAAAAATTTCTTCCAGCCCCGCGCGCGGCCCGGCGATGGTGCCGTTGATGCCCTCACTTGCCAGTAAAATCGTGCCCTTGGCGCAGACAGCCTGCATCAAGCCTTTCAGCCGCCCTTGCCAGTCGGTGAAGTCGGGGAAATCGGCGAAGCAGTAAAACCGCGCGATGGTGAAAGGTTGCATGGGAACTAGGAGTTTAGGCGTTATAGGAAATAGGAATATAGGAAAATTCATCAGGAAAAGTAAAGCATTTTCCTATATTCCTATAACTCCTAGTTCCTGCCTCCTACGTCATCCGCCGGATGAGCTTATCGCCTTCAATAAAATGGTGATACAGCGCCGCGCCGATATGGGCGGCGATCAGCGCCGCGAGCGCGTAACCGATCACTTCATGCGCC
>JABDAM010000050.1 GCA_013289145.1 Alphaproteobacteria bacterium
ACTGTCATTCAATACGTTCATGTCCAGTTTGGTATCTGCGATCCAATGAGCTATCAGTCGGCCTTGAAACAACATGCCGCCTTTTACGTCTTGCGCGACTTTGCCTGTAAGACATTCAAATTCTCTGGTTCCGAGATTTACAAAAACAAAGTTCCGGGATGTTGGCTGTTCCAGCAAGGTTTCCAAATCTTGCAAAAGCTGTGAATACGTTTCTTTTGTAAGATCCGGCGGGACGGTGGCTTGGGTATTTTGCTCTTGCGGCATTCCGGCGATCGAAGCGGATAATAAAGCAAATGCAGCCCCAGCGCTGGCGGGAATGGCTGATTTACGGCGGGTGCAATTCATGGCTCTCTCGCAGAAACGATTTAAATGGAACCCGCATTCCGATTATTGTATGTATCATTATATACTCCAGGTTGCAATAAATATTTAGGGGAATTGCTTATATCGTTGTAATTGGCTAAGATTCCCGCACATCATTTTGGAGAATCGTCAATGAGTCAGCAAAGTTACCAGGACATCATCCACCGCGTTGAGCGTCTGCACCGCCGTTTTCTGGATGTGCTGTCGATTGAACTCGTGAAAATGGGGATCGAGGATGTGAATAACGTCCAGGCTTTGATCGCCTATAACATCGGGCCGGATACTCTGACGGTCGGTGAATTGACGGCGCGGGGTTATTACCTGGGCTCCAACGTCTCGTACAATTTGAAAAAATTGGTTGAGGCGGAATATATCGTCAACGAACGTTCGGCGCATGATAAACGCTCCGTCCGCGTGCGCCTGTCGGACAAGGGCACCGCGCTGCGCCGCAAGATGGCCGAGATGTTCAAACGCCATGTCGATAAAATGGGCGAGGGCGGTCTGTCCGATGCGGAATTGACGAATGTTGAAAACAAACTGGCGAATATGGAACAATTCCTAACGGCCCAGTTGGCCTATGCGGGGATTGCAGTGCCGCGCGATTCATAAAATTGGCGAAAGGGGAAATATGCTTCCTAGGGCACATCGCCGTTTAAGCCTCGCTTGCGCAGGTATGAAGTCTTTTTGGGAAGAGGCGAAACAGCCCGCTGGTAAAATGTTCAGGGCGGGTTGTGCGGTCGGCGGCGGGGGAATGTTAGGTTTTACAACTTTGATGGTTATAAAAGATAAAGTTCCGCCGTTGGCTGCTTGGTCTTTATTTGGGTTATCTATCGCCGCAGTTTGCTCCAGCCTTCTTAGTATTATGCCGCGTGGCATTGATAAGATGGAAGCGGCATCAATTGCGTCGGCGAAGGATATGAGATACAGCCCCTGAAGTATTACGGTGCCAAGAGAGAGGTAAAAAATGTCAATAAATTACGTTAAAAGATTATCCAGTCAGATGCGGACTTGTCGAGAGAACATCGCCGTTATCAATAAAGAATTACAGCGGCCCGGTGGGGGAATGGTAAAAGCGGGGGCGGCGATTGGGGACTCGGGGCTTTTGCTTTGTATGGGGGCGTTCGTGGCTCTCGCCACCGGGAACCTAAAAAGCGAACGGCTTTCCCATGGTTTTTATTCCACTGATTTTATACCTCTTACCGTCATAGCCCTTGGCATGTTAGCAGCTCCGCTATTTGTAAAAGGAATAAATCGTATGCTGGACGACATGAAGCAGACAGACAAGGCTAACTCTCTGGCTGATAAAAATCATCTTGCACCCTAGTGTTTATGTCGAGCAACGATTTATGGCGTGAGATCTGAACGGCATAACGAAAAGCCGCGCCCAAATGATAGAAATGCTCTAACCCCGGGCTAGCAGGGCGCCGCGCTCCAGATTTAGGCACAAAATATGCATGGCATATGGCTATGTCTGCCCCGCCCGGAACCCGTGAAATTTACTTCGAAATGCAGCGCATCGGACCTTATATGAAGGTATCCGCGCTCGACCCGCTGACGTTGGTTGAGGTTTCCGTCCAAGGCCCAGCCAGCGCGCGCGAGGCGGATTTAAAACGGCTGGCGGCAAATAAACTCAAACGGGCGATTGAACGGCAGGCGAGCGCGAAAACGTAACGGCCCTTATAAAACGATTTTTTCAAGGGGATCTGTAATATTATAACCTGGGTTTCTTGATCTCCCCTGCCGGATCGTATCATCCGATAGCGCTGAAGATAATACGCCATAGGCTGTTTTTAATAAATCCTTTGAGGCTTCTTTAACCTCTGGATCCTTAAAACTTTTGCCTTCAAGGTTAAATAAATCATCCATAGAGGCATTGTGCTTTTTTAGCTCAAGCGTGATGTGCGCTTGCATGGTTTCAACCGCAAGCCAGCCAATGGTCCCTTCATATCTTAACGACTTCTGAGGCACATTTTCCAGCGCGGTCAAAAGCGTCCAAAGCAACTTTTGCGCTGGCAAAAGCTCCGGCTTTTCCAGAAGGGCTTTGTATTTCTGCGTCTCGAATTTCGGCATGGTTTTTCCTGTATGTCGGCGCGGAATATATAAAAATATGACTTTCGATGTCAAGAAAATTTGCGATGAACGGCGGAATGAAAACAAATTATCAGGGGCCTTCCGAGGCGGGGGTTTTGAAAATTTGTTCTTTTCGTTTAAACCGCGCCTGGGATTGATCCGGTGTTTTCTTTCGGTTGATCGCCATTTTATTATCTAAAGTTTCTTGCGTGCTCATCTTTAAACCACTTGCCAGCCAAGCCGTTGCAATTTGCACATCGCCCAGTTCGCCTTCCGTCTGCGTATGATCTCCGACATCGGATTTGTTCCAGGATTTTTCAACAACTGACACCAATTCTGGCAACGAAACAATGTTCAGACTGGCCGCAAGCTCCGTCAATTCTTCAAATACGTCTTTCAACCGCGAGGCATTGTCTTGATCAGGATAATGAGCTTCACGCCATTCAGTGACGGTTTCCTGCGTTTCGTGCGGAATGCTGGTGTTCCCTTCGATTAAAGTATCATCAGATAAATTTTGCGTTTCTGAATTACTGTTAGCTTGCAAGGTTATCCAGACGTTTCTTCTTTCGCTTCCCTTGACTGCGGAAACTGCAATTTTCATTCCTACCGTGTCCGCGCATGCTGACGCGATGCGATTGCGCCATGCGCGGAAAGCTTCCATAGGATTAGGGGCTGTATCTCCAAAAATAAGCTGAACGGCATCAAGATAGGGGATTTCATCTTCTGAATTAAGATTATCGATTAGCAACTCAAGTCTTTCTATATCAATGACTGAAGAAGTATTGAAAGTGCGTTGATGATGAGCGAGCGCTGTCACGGCAGCGGATCTTTGAACCTTAACATCAGGAGTGATTGGAGATTCTGATGTCCCGAACGTATAAATAGCCAATCTTCGCCGTGCGCCGGTTTGCAGCTGAATCTTCTCCATTTTTGTTCACTGTCCTTCATAAATTGTCGCCTGAGGCTACAGGAAAAGTAATTCAGGGTTCAAGAAAAATCTTTTGACCTGACGGGTTAACAAAGATAGATATAACGCAAGGTTTCAACAGCATGCCCGAACAAATCATCGCCTTCGCCGCCGACCACGCGGGTTATGAACTCAAAAATCGTCTGCGCAAAGCGGCGGAGCAAATGGGTTTGAAAACCATCGATTGCGGCACCAACGGCGCGGACAGCGTCGATTACCCCGATTTCGCCCAGGCGGCGGGGCGGGCGATTGTCGCGGGCGAGGCCACGCTCGGGATTTTTGTGTGCGGTTCCGGCACAGGCATGGCGATTTCCGCCAACAAAATCCCCGGCATCCGCGCGGCCAACGCCTGGACCGCCGATATCGCCAAACTCGCGCGCGAACATAACAACGCCAACGTCCTATGCCTCCCCGCGCGGTTCGTTTCGGAGGCAGATGCCGAGGCCATCGTCAAAGCTTTCCTCTCCGCCGAATTCCAGGGCGGACGGCACGCGGCGCGGGTGGGGAAGATTGAGTGTTAGGGATTTAACGCTACCCAGGATTGTCTGGCCGCCCGGCGCGACTCGGGTATAATTCGCACCGATTTACTTAACCTGGAGACCACAAATGATTAGAGTTCGTTCGGCAGCAGCAATGTCAGCTCTCGCGCTTGGCGCAATCGGCGGGTTGCCGAGTATTTCCGCGGGGCAACTAACCGATATTTCAAAAGCAAACGCAAAACTCCAGCCCCTGGATCGCCAACAGAAACTGGCAACAGAAATCCTCAATCTAGCTGAAAAAGATTGGCCTGCGGTGAAGCAACTTTTTGAGCAAGACGATGCCAGAGAAAAAATGCTGAAGGGCGATTGCCCGAAACTGACCCGGTTTCTGGAAGGCGAGCAGCGGTATTTGGCGGCTGATGACTTAGGTGTTTTAAAAG
>JABDAM010000051.1 GCA_013289145.1 Alphaproteobacteria bacterium
TCTTCGGCGCGTTCGATGAAGAATTCGAGCAGTGCGGTGGAGTCTTTTGGATTGTCGGCGAGCCAGTGATCCAGGTGGTCTTTGACGGCGTTATCGACCAACCGCGTTGCTTCCGCGCTGGCGAGTTTTTCTTTGGTTTGCCCCTGAAATTGCGGGTTACGCAGGAACAAAGATAAAATACCGGACGCGCGGCCCACGACATCTTCCGCCGTAATCAAACCCGCTTTTTTATTCCCGACGCGGTCGCCGTAAGCTTTGATGCCGCGCGCCAATGCCGTGCGCAAACCGGCTTCATGCGTGCCGCCTTCGGGGGTGGGGACGGTGTTGCAATAGGTGTTCAGGAAACCGTCTTCTTCATCGTCGGGCCAGGCGATGGCCCATTCGACGCGGCCCATTTTATCGGACAGGTCCGCCGTGCCGGAAAAGATGCGGCTGATAAGCGGGCGGTCGGCGAGTTCGGAGGTCAGATAATCGCGGATGCCGCCGGCGAAATGGAAAGTGTCTTCGGCGGGTGTTTGGTCTTTAATCGTGTCGGGGTCGCAGCGCCAGTGGATGGTGACGCCGCGGTGCAAATAGGCTTTTGAACGCGCCATGCGGTACAGGCGTTCGGGTTTGAATTTCGCGCCCGCGCCGAAAATTTCCGCGTCGGGGTGAAAGATAATGCTGGTGCCGCGTTGTTTGGTCGTGCCGGTATTTTTGATTTTGCCTTGCGGCGCGCCGCGTGAATAATGTTGCGACCAAACCTGCCCGTCGCGCATGACCTGCACATGCAGGTCGTCGGACAGCGCGTTGACGACGGAAACGCCCACGCCGTGCAGACCACCCGAAGTCGCGTAAGCTTTATCCGAAAATTTTCCGCCGGAGTGGAGGGTGGTAAGGATGACTTCCAGTGCGGATTGTTTCGGGAATTTCGGATGCGGGTCCACGGGGATACCACGGCCATTGTCGCGAATTTCGACGCGGTTATCAGCGGATAGGGCGATCCAGATATCGCTCGCATGGCCCGCGACGGCTTCGTCCATGGAGTTGTCCAATACTTCCGCCACCAGGTGGTGCAGCGCGCGCTCATCCGTGCCGCCGATATACATCCCGGGACGGCGGCGGACGGGCTCTAGGCCCTCTAAAACCTCAATCGCGGAGGCGTCGTAGGCGTCTTTAGGCTTTTTAGCTTTATTATCGCGCGCGGCCGCGAGGGAGAACAGGTCGGACATATGCCCTGCATAAAGCAGGAATCGGGTATTTGGCAAGAAAAGCGAAGATGAAAAGTACGATTTTCCTTGTATCTTGGGCAAAAAATTACTTATAATTCCTCCCAGTTAATCTCAGGAGAAAAATATGCCTAAAAATTCAACAGATATATTGTTTGTTAATCTTTCCAATTCGCAAGACCTTTTGCGGGAATGCCGTAATGGCCTGGTCAGCGCCTCGGTTGAAGCTTTGAATAAAATATCTTCGGATAAAGCGGGCGGCTTGCAGCATGGATTGCTTGTTCAGGCATGCAATGCAAATAAGGACTCCGTCAATGCCGTTTTAGCTGCGGAGGGGCATCCAACAGTCGTGATTGTGAACATTATGGATTTGAACGCAGCCGCAATTACGGAGACGGCGGATGCGCTCTATAAGGCTATGAACGGGAATGATTTTATCCTGGTCGCGGTTAGCGGTGATGAACAGGATTTGGCCGCCCGTAAGAAAGATTTAAGACAAGAAGGATTCTCGCAATTTATCTCTTTGACGGATAAAGCGCAGTTACAAAAACTGAATGACGTCGCATTAGATAAAGTGTGCAAAGGGCCGAGAAGCATCAAGATGGCCAAAACCCAGGAACATATCGGCGTTGCTCACAAAGCCGTTCCAAAAGATTTTACGTTGAGAGAGCAGGCTGCTAAAGTCCGTCCCGTTGCTCAGGCTGCCACAGAAGCGCCTTTGTATGATTATGAAGCGGCGGCAGGAATAGTGGTGGAAGCATTGAATCCCGCTGCGGGAGTGAATGCGCCTTCCATATATCGAGCGGCAGCCGAAGATGAATCTGCTTATGATCAAAGTTTATCCGTGACCGGAGTGGATTTGGATAAGCTCCTCCGCCGCGATCTGGAAACGGAAGGGGAATCCCGAAAAACCCGCGCCGGCGATTTGCAAAAACAAAATGATCAGGCGAGCGAAGCCGATAGAAAAATCAGAGACCAGAATTACAAAAACAGGCAGTTCCGGGATTCAAACGGCGGCGGCAATGGCGGGCCGAAGCCATAGTCTTTCCAAACTATGCCGCAGGCTGGTAAGCATAATCTGATCATCTTCTCCAAAGACGGAGCGCATTCCCAGGTCGTTATACAGTCTGGTGATGAAATTACTTCTTATGGTTTCTATCCGGCTTTTCGTTCCGTTAAGGGAGTTCTGTTCACTCTCGCTCATTGGGGTATCGCCGGGGAAATTATTTATCCAAAGATACAAGAAAATATAGAGCCTCTAAAGAACTTAAATCCTGCTTTATACTCTATGTGGGCCAGTTCAATTCTGCTCGCTGAATTTTGTCTTTCATCGTGCCTTATGGCAGGGACAATCAAAGAAGAAAAAATGACTATGCATGAATTAAAGGGAAAAATTGCCGATGAGGAAATTTTGTTAAAAGAACTGAATGATGCCGAATATGCGCATGTTATGCGGGCGATAAAAAATGCAAAACGGTATCCGTATCATGCGTTTGTAAATAATTGCGCGACTTTCGCATATCGGATTGCAAAGGCCGCCGGGGTGCGCCTGCCAATTAAGTCGTATACGCCAAATAACCTTTCCCGAGCGATTCAGGCGACAAACCAAAAAAACGAAACGCCTGGAAGGGAAGATCGTTCGAAAGAATACCTTACCTTCAGTTTTTGATTATCGCGTAATTCCATTTCTCAGGGGCGCGTGTTTTCACAGTGGTCTGCGACAAATATTTTTATCTATGCCTGCAACAAAAAAATTGTAATTAGTAATTTTATGTCTTTTTATATGATAATGAAGGTAATATATTGACAGATATTTGGTCTATATGATAATAAAATTTCTCTTATCAACCCTAATCCAACCCGGAGGTTATTATGACCAATCTAAATCGCAGAATTACTAAGAATGTTCTTTTGCCGGTGGCGCTGATTCTTGCGGGAACGGCGGGGCTTGTGTCATCTGCAGACGCCCAAACTACTCATCATGCTAAAACTCGACATCATTCCACTAAAAGAACTCAGCATCTGTCTGTGCAAGAGTTACAAAATCGGCTGGACGAACAGTTCAATCGCGGCATTCATACCATGAATTTATGGAAAACGGAGTTTAGCATTTCACAGCCTGATGGAGCAGGCACAACCATATATCTCAATAATACTAAGAGAGGTTTTCTCGAAGATGGCTTTGGGTGGCTTTCAGGTAAGGCGCCCGGGGTTAGAATTTCCCCAGACGAAGGCCGATCAATCGCCCAGCGCATGATCACGATATACGACGAAGGCAACGCGCTTGTTGATACCTTTAACAATGTCAGGGACGGCGCGTTGGACGGCGCATCGGTTGCCAGATATGAGGATGTCTTGCGCAGGACGACAAAACATGTCGATAACATAAAATCTAACAATGAAGAAATTGATACAACGGCAGCCTTTTTGGCATCGCAGGTTTCAAATAATTCTCAATCGAATGGGTGGTTAGACCTTGCGGCGGATCTGATAACGATATGGGAATTCTTTACGAACGTTATTCTTCCATTATTGGGACTCGACCTTGAAATGCCATCGCCTCGTCCAGTGGCGTTGCTGGAAAAACCGGCTGTCTCAATATCGCAGCCTGGGCAAGGAAAGCCTACGTTGCTGATGCCGCCGCGTAGTAATAAAGGACCGACATTGGCTGCCTAGCCAATTTTCCGGGTTTACAGTAATGTAAGGGTTAGGGGATTACCCCAAACTTCTAACCTTTACATAACTTCCTGGCGCGGGTTCGATCGCTTTCAGCGGGCCTTTCGATGGATCGCGGGCGGCGGTTTCGCTGCCAGCGTATTTTTTCGCCCATTGTTGCCAATGCGGCCACCAGGAACCCTCGGTGCGTTTGGCGTCTTTTTGCCAGTCGTCCGGGTTGGATGGCAGGTTCGGGTTCGTGAGGTAATAATATTTTTCGGCGTTGGGTGGGTTGATGACTCCCGCGATATGGCCGGAACCGGACAGCACGAATTCTTTCGGACCAGAATAGATTTGCGTGGCGGTATAGGTGCTTTTCCACGGCGCGATGTGATCTTCGATCGTCGAGATAAAGAACGTCGG
>JABDAM010000052.1:0-2244 GCA_013289145.1 Alphaproteobacteria bacterium
CGCCCCAGCCGCAAAGCGCGGCGGAAATGATCGTCTTGCGCCTTGTCTACGCCGCGCAAATGCCGCCGCCGGGTGAATTATTAAAAGTATTGGGCAGCGAAGGATTACAAAATTCCGCACGCTCTCCGGCCTCCCCGCCGCCATCCGGCGGCGGTTCACAAATGCGCGTGATTTCCGGCGGCGCGCAAATCGTCGCTATTGCGCCGCCGCAACCTGCTGTGCAACCTCTGCCGAAAACTTTTGCCGCTGCGGTCGCACTGTTCGATGAACACCGCGAAGCGCGTTTGTATGCCGACCTCTACAGCCAGGTTCATATCGTTAACTATATGCCCGGCCGTATGGAAATCCGCCTGGCTCCTGGTCTGCCGCGTGATTTTACCGGCCGCGTCGCGCAAAAGTTGCAACAATGGACGGGCGCGCCGTGGTTGATTGGAATTTCTGAGCAACCGGGCGCGCCAACTCTGGCCGAGCAAGCCGCCGCGGCGCAAGATGCGCGCTTGCAAATCGTCACCGCAGACCCTATGGTACAGGCCGTTATGGAGCATTTCCCAGGCGCGAAAATTACCAAGGTGATCGCGCCTGAAATTGAAAACGAAACAGGAGAAGAACAGTGAATATCCAGCAAATGATGAAACAGGCGCAAGAGATGCAGGTCAAAATGCAAAGCCTGCAAGCGCAACTGGCCGAAACAGAGATTAAAGGCGAGGCCGGTGGCGGTCTGGTGAAAATCACGCTGACGGCAGGCGGTGTGCTGGTAAAACTGGATATCAATCCGTCGATTTTGAAGCCCGAAGAAAAAGAAACCATCGAAGATTTAATCATCGCCGCTCACGCGGACGCCAAGGACAAAGCCGATGAAACCATCGCGAGCGAAACCGGCAAGATGATGGAAGGCATGAATTTGCCTGAAGGTATGAAACTGCCGGGACAGAAGTAGGATTTTAGGAACTGGGATTTTAGGATGATAGAAAAAGTATTTTCTAAAATCCTATCACCCTGAAATCCTGGCTCCTTATTATGAAACTTGCAACCTGGAATATCAATTCAGTTCGTTTGCGTTTGCCGCTGCTTAAGCGTTTGATTGCGGATCAGAGCCCCGATGTAATCTGCCTTCAAGAAACCAAATGCGCGGACGAATTTTTCCCAGCTGATGAATTGGCGGCTGCGGGTTACAAACACCAGGCCATCTGGGGCCAGAAATCCTATAACGGCGTGGCGATTTTATCGCGCGCGCCGGTCACCGACATTCAAACTTATACGCGTGTGGGCAAAGACGATTGCCGTCACATCTCCGGGCGCGTGAATGGTGTAGAGATCCATAATGCCTATATCCCCGCGGGTGGTTACGAACCTGATCCTGTCATCAATCCGAAATTCCAGCATAAATTGGATTTCGTCGATGAACTTGCCGCCTGGTGGCCGGAGCAACAGGCCGGTGCGAAAATTCTGGTCGGCGACCTGAACATCGCGCCGCTGGAACATGATGTGTGGGATAGCAAGAAAATGCATAATGTCGTCTCGCACACGCCAGCCGAGCGCACGCGTTTCGCCGCAATGCAAAAGTCTGGGGGCTGGCACGATGCCGTGCGGCATTTTTATCCCGAACCGGAAAAGCTTTACACCTGGTGGACCTACCGACAGCCTGATTGGCAAGGCGTGAACAAAGGCCGCCGCCTCGACCACATCTGGGTCACGCCCGATCTGGCGCCCGCGCTGAAAAGCGCACAGATTTTGAAAACCATGCGCGGCGCGGAACAACCGTCCGACCACATCCCGATTATTGTTGAATTTTAGCCGCTTTGTTTTTCAGGTGCGCACGCACCACAGGCACCATCAAACCCGCCACAATCAAAATAAAAGCAAACAGCGCGGACATAATATGCACCGCGACCAAAAAACAAATAACGCCCGCCCATAACATCTCGCCGATGATAATCATCAACAGGCTGCTGGGCGGCACCTGGATATTCGCCGTGGTGCGGTTGTTCATGGCCTGAAATTGACGCTGCGCTTGGTTCATGGCGCGATGATAAAGGCTGGGCGCAGCCGCAGCAATGCATTAAAAAAGGTTTGGTGTCGATTGAATTATTCCTGGATATGTTGCTGGCGGAGCGCGGCGCGGCGGTGAATACGCTGGCGTCCTATCGCCGCGATCTGGAAGGCGCGGCCGAATTTATTAAAACTGATCCGGCAAACGAGGGACCTCAGAGATCTGTAGTGTCCATACGTGAATTAACGCCATAC
>JABDAM010000052.1:2254-4264 GCA_013289145.1 Alphaproteobacteria bacterium
GATGACCTATCGCGCTATATGAATTTCCTGCGCAAACAAAAACGCGCGGCGACGACGATCGCGCGGCATTTGTCGGCGCTGCGGCAATATTACCGCTTTCTGATGTCGGAAAATCTGCGCGATGCCGATCCGACGCTGCATTTGGAACGGCCCAAGAAACCGCAAAAGCTGCCGAAGATTATTTCCGCCGATGCGGCGGCGCGGCTGCTGGATGTCATCACCGCGCAAAAACAAAATCCCGCCACGGCGCGTTTGCAATTATTATGTGAATTATTATACGGCGCCGGGCTGCGTGCCAGTGAAGTCGTGACGATGCCGCTGAACGCTTACCGGCCCGGGCAAAATTCACTGCTCGTGCGCGGCAAGGGGGATAAGGAGCGCATTGTGCCGCTGACGCCGCCCGCGATCGTCGCATTTCAAAACTATCTGGCGGTGCGTAAAGATTTCCTTGCCGGACCCAAATCGGAAAAATTTCTTTTCCCCTCACGCGGCGCGACCGGCCATTATACGCGCCAGCGCTTGCATCAGGAAATCAAGCAACTCGCCATTGCGGCGGATATCGATCCCAAACAACTCACGCCGCATGTTTTGCGCCATGCCTTCGCCACGCATATGCTTGAAGGCGGCGCGGATTTGCGCAGCGTGCAACAACTCCTCGGTCATGCCGATATTTCAACGACGCAGATTTATACGCACGTGACAGCGCAGCGCCTGCGCGAAACGGTGCAAAACCACCATCCTTTGGCGAAAAAGCAAGTCCAAAAACAGCAAAAATAAACGTGACTTTTGATGCCAAAATCCGTAATTTCAGCGCCAGGAGTAATGATGGCGTTTTTAGATTTTGAAACAACGGTTACGGACCTTGAAGGGCGCATCGCGGATTTGCGCCAGCTGGTTTCCAATGGCCAGACGAATATCGCGGATGAAGTGTCGCGCCTTCAGACCAAGGTCAACCGGATGCTGCAACAGATTTACGCGCACCTGACGCCGGGGCAAAAGGTTCAGGTGGCGCGCCATCCCTCGCGCCCGCATGCCAGCGATTATATCGCCGCGCTGTGCCAGGATTTCACGCCGCTGGCGGGCGACCGTTTGTTTGCCGAAGACCCCGCGATCATTTCCGGCATCGCGCGCTTTAACGGTCAATCCGTTGTCGTGCTGGGCCAGGAAAAGGGCAAGGATACCGAGACGCGCGTGAAGCATAATTTCGGCATGGCGAAACCCGAAGGCTACCGCAAGGCGCAGCGCCTGATGCAGCTCGCCGACCATTTTTCGCTGCCGGTGATTACGTTTGTCGATACCGCGGGCGCCTATCCCGGCATTGATGCCGAGGAACGCGGCCAGGCGGAGGCGATTGCGAAATCGATTGAAACCTGTTTGCGCCTTGGCGTGCCGATGGTTTCAACCATTATCGGCGAGGGCGGTTCGGGTGGTGCGATTGCCATCGCCGCGGCGGATCGCGTGTTCATGCTCGAACATTCCGTTTATTCCGTGATCTCGCCCGAAGGCTGCGCGTCGATTTTGTGGCGCTCCGCCGCCCAGGCTGAGGACGCAGCCGCTGCGCTGCGCCTGACCGCGCAGGATTTGCTCGCCTTCGGCATTATCGACCGGATTATTCAGGAACCCTTGGGCGGCGCGCACCGCAACGCCCAGGCTGCGATCAAGGCCACCGGCGAAGCCATCGCGCGCGCGCTGGACGAACTTCGCAACAAACCCCCCGAAGTCCTACGCCGCGAACGCGCGGATAAGTTTTTGAATATGGGGCGGAAATTGGCGTCTTAACGCGCACTGTCATCCCGGCGCGAAGCGCAAAGCTGCGTTGTTTCCGGGATGATAATTACTTTGCCGCTGGCGCGGCTGTCTTATTATCACCTTGTGTTTTTGCAGCATCCTGCGGTGTAGGTGCAGCAGGCGTCGTATCCGAGATATCATTGCCTGACATATCAGGCGTTTTGGCGTCGCCGCTCTTTGGGTTTGGTGCGGTTGCTTCCGATGCGGCTCCCGGCGCAGTCA
>JABDAM010000053.1 GCA_013289145.1 Alphaproteobacteria bacterium
GTTTCCGCGCAATCCGATTAAAATACCGCCCAAAGGGAGTCGAATAAATGAGCCGCCTGCGCGATCAACAGGGCCTTACCATCCTGGAATTAATTATCGTTCTGATTGTCGCCGGATTGATCATGGCGGCGGTTTGGATCGCCTATTCCAGCGTCAATCGTAACGACCGCGTTACCCGCACCGTCAGCGCGATTGATAAAACTGCCCAGGCCGCGCGGGATTATCTGGCATCCCAACCGACCGTGCCGCCAGCTCTATCCACCAATCTTTATACACCCACCGATTTAATGCCCAGCGAACTGACGTTCAAAGGCGGGACATCCATCCTTTCAAACGTCAACGCAGGCACGCAAGTCTTCAGATCACCGCTGGGGTATGATTTCTTCGTCCAGAGCGTCACAGGAAATACCAACATTTTTGAAGTCCGCATCGGCCTGACAAACATCAGCGGCAAACCGCCCGGAAGCATATGCCTGGCGTTAATTCCAAAATTAATTGGTAACATGAATATGGTGAATGAACGCGGCATCGTCGGCTGGCAATATAGCAATCTGTTATCCGGCACGACAGCCACTACAAACGGCATGCCTTCCGGGATCAGCGACGGCGCGGCCCCGCTGACTTCCGCGCAACAGCAAAGCGCTTGCGCCACTGCCAACGATCTCCACCTATACTATTCCATCAGGCCCTAAGGCGAAATGCGTTTTTATGCTGCCCTGCTCGGCTGTTTAGTTCTGTTTGCCTCGGCCGCCTGGTCTTCTGATTTCGCGAGAACAGAGGTCAGATTACAGGAACATAAAACGGATAATTACGTCCTGTTCGCCGATGAAGTTATCAATAACAATCAAACCGACACGCAAATCGCGCGCGGCAATGTGCAGATCATCACCGAGCCCTATATTTTATTGGCGGACGAAGTCACCTATTCCAAATCGCAAGACCTGATGACCGCGCGCGGCCATGTGCGTCTGATGCAGGTGCCGCAACCGCAAGCCGCCAATAACAATTCAAAGATCGCAGATAACCCCATCACCAATACCGCAAGCATTACAACTTCAACCGCAACCAATTTGAATCTCGGCCCGCTGGCAAGTCAAACACCGCAACCCAACGCGCCGCTCGCCGCTGACGCGCCGACCGAAGTTTTATTCACAGACTATCTGGAAATGACCAGCGATACGACCAAAGGCAGCCTGATCAACGCCCGCATGCTGTTCAGCGACAATAGCCGCCTCGTCGCCCGCAACGGCAAGCGTTACGCGGATGCCTCCGGCAATCAATTGGAAATAATGCACGATGTCATCTATTCGCCGTGCGATCTGTGTAAATCGGATCCGGCGCGCGCGCCGCTATGGCAAATGCAATCCTCGACATTTGTGCATGACACTGACGCGCAAAAGCTGCGATTTTATAACGCCACGATGGATTTTTACGGCATCCCCGCGTTTTACACGCCTTATTTCGATATGCCTGATCCGTCCGTGCGGCAAGCGCCTGGATTTCTGGCGCCGGAATACCTAACCAGCTCCTATGTCGGCAGTTTGATCCGGACGTATTATTACTATCCGTTTTCCCCAACCGATGACATTACCGTGGAGATGAGCGAGGCGACTTCGCAAGGCCCCCTGCTCGGCCTGGAATGGCGTGAACGGTTGAACAACGCGCAAATCACCATGCACGGCGCGGTGACGGACAGCGATTTGCAAACTGCAAACGGCGATCGCGGCGATCAAGGCCGCGGCTTTATCAGCGGCACGGGGCGGTGGGATATCAACTCCCTATGGCGCGCGGGTTTTGATCTGGATTACGTCAGCGACCCGAATTTTTTACAGCAATATAAATACGATTACGGCGACGATATCCTCACCAACCGCCTTTACGCCGAACGCTTTCAGGGCCGCAGTTACGGCTCGATCAACGCCTATGCCTTTCAGGATATCCGGCCCGGCAGCACGGGCGATCAGCCGAATTTGCTACCCTATATTACTTACAGCAATTACGGCAAACCCGGCGGGACGCTGGGCGGGCGATGGGGCATTGAAACCAGCTTCCTGGGCGTCAGCCGCCCCTATGGCGGACAAAGCATGCAACGCCTCAGCGGGAATTTTAACTGGGAACGCAATTGGTTCACTTCCTGGGGCCTGAAGAATACCCTGACCGCCCAAGCCCGCGAAGATATTTACCAAGTGCAAAACGCCGACGGCGCAGAGGTCGGAGTAACCCGCGCGGGCGCGAGTTACAGCGTGACGCGCTTCGCGCCGACACTGAATTGGCAATCCTCCATTCCCTTCATAAAAACCGGCAAGTACTTGCAATATCAATTCGAACCCATCATTGCCCTGACCGCCACGCCGCGCATTAAAAACGCCGCCATCCCCGATGAAGACAGCCAGGACGTTGAACTCGACGCCACCAACCTATTCAGCCTGACGCGCTATCCAGGCCTCGACCGCCTGGAAGACGGCGAACGGGTAACTTATGGCCTGCGCACCGGCTTTACCAATCGCGACGGCGGTTATTTTTCCATCTTCGGCGGGCAAAGCAATCAGTTGAACGGCAACGATACTTTTCCCGTATCATCAGGCCTGAAAAATTCCACGTCGGATTTGGTCGGCCAGATCACCGCCGCGCCCAGCAAATATTTCGACGCCGATTACCGCATCCGGGCGGACCATGACACCCTGGCGGCTCAGCGGCACGAAGCCAGCGTGAATGCCGGTCCGGATTGGCTGCGCGTCGGCGCGAATTACGCTTTCCTGAAACACGTCGATCCCACCTTCGCCTCGGTTTACCAGGCAGCCGGCGTAACCGTTCCGCGCCAGCAAATCGCCTATACGGTGACGGCGAAACTTGACCAATATTGGCAGGTGGGCCTGGCGGACACTGAAGATTTAGATCATGAGGCAACGCCCCTCATCACCGCCGTATCATTGAAGTATATCGATGAGTGTTTTTCCATCCTTTTCACCGTAACGCGCGACCATACTCAACAAGTCGGCGTGCCCAGCGGCAATAGTTTTTACATCACCTTCGGCTTTAAAAATCTGGGGAATTATTCCACGCCGACGTTTAATAGCCTTTCAAATACGAACAAAACCCAGTAGAAAATCGCCATGTCTTTTAAGTTGCATGATCCCTATGAACGGCGGCGCCAATCGGCTCTGCAAAAAACGCTGCGCCAGACTGTTATCGGCTTTGTTTGCGTTCTTATCTTAATTCTGGCTTATCACCTGGGCCAAAACATGGCGAGCGCCGAGGGGCAGAACGCGCAACGCGAAGCGATTGAACTGCGCGCCCATAATGCCGATCTGGAAAAACAGGTGGTCACGTTAAAGGCGGACAACCTGACGCAGCAAAACAAACTGTCTGAATTGCAACAGCAATATCAGGCGGATATCGGCGATGATAATTTGCGCGGCCTGAACCGTTTGCTGCGCGAACGCATGGCGTCGGGCGTGACGACGGAACGGCTCCAGCAAATCATCGCGGCGGCGAGCAACGTGCGCAACTGCTCCGCACCGGATACAAAGCGTTTTATCGTCGCAACGCCATTGAGCAAAACCCCGGCGAATAACAAGGTCAGTTTCGACAGCGGCATGGTCACCATCACTGGCGACGGCGCATCCGCAATAAATGACAAAGGCGGCAAGGAAGCCTGGTACGATCCGCAAAAACCCGTCCATGTCGCCATCGCCGTCCGCGGCGGCGAAACCGTGAATAAGGATGACGTTTTGCCCATCCATTATTCCGTCATCGAAGGCGCGACGGAATACCGTTTCACCATCGCCACCAGCGCAAGGTCATACGCTGAGGTAACGGCGGATCAGTGCGCTTATCCATAGTATAAAAACGATTATCTCTATGGAAATTCCCTTCTCCCTGTAGGGAGAAGGGAAACTTCAGGGATGTTTATCCGTGAAAGAATCCTCTTTCACTCGGACGCGAGCCGACGGTGTTAAAATCAATTCTCTGTCTGACATAATCAAAATCGATTTGAGATTTTCCGCCGAACGTATGTAAAACTTTCCCGTCAGGTTTTTGAATTTGCGCGCGAAAGAAACCATCTTCCACATCCGCGGCCAACACAGCCCCCGTCATCTTTTTATGTTCTGCGATTTCCCAGTTCTGGCGGTCGCATCGCGACATCCAACCTGTATTATGGCCCACGTCAGTTGAAG
>JABDAM010000054.1:0-2163 GCA_013289145.1 Alphaproteobacteria bacterium
TCGAATTTGCCCATGGCCTCCGCGGCCTCGATATCATCGCGCAAAAACTCCTGCACGCCGGGGCGGTCTTTCAGCGGTTCAGAATAAAGATAAGGATTCATGATGAAATTGATGAAATCCTGCGACGGCATCGTTTCTTCCAGCACCTCAACCTCTTCCGAGGTAAGGCGGGAGAGCATAGCACATTCTTCCCAATTCAGCATGAATCCGGTTATATCAGATTTTGACAAACTCGTCATGAGGGTAAATGGCCATGCTGAACATCTGTATTAACGGCGCCGAAGGGCGCATGGGACAAACACTGGCGCTATTGGTGGCGGACTCGCCGGATCTGGCGTTGGTCGGCCTGCTGGAACGCGCGGAGAGCGATGCTATCGGCAATGTTGTCGGTGATTGTATTGTGACATCGGATGCGCGCGCGGGCCTGACAGGCGCGCAAGTGGCCGTCGATTTCAGCGCGCCCGCCGCGACGGTGGCGCTGGCGGCAGCGGCGGCAGAATTGGGTGTGGGGCTGGTCATCGGCACAACGGGTTTGAACGCGGAACAGGAAACCGCGCTGCGCGAGGCGGCGAAAAAAATCCCGGTGGTTTACAGCGGCAATTATTCTTTGGGCGTGAATGTTCTGGCGACGCTGGTCGAACGCGCGGCGGCGGCATTGCCGCCTGAATTGTTTGATCTGGAAGTTTTTGAAACCCACCACGGCGCGAAAGTGGATGCGCCGTCGGGTACCGCCCTGCTCCTCGGCCGCGCGGGCGCGGCGGGGCGCGGACAGGATTTGGATGATGTGATGGTGCCTTCGCGTCATGGCCGCACCGGCGCGCGCGAAAAAGGCGCGATTGGATTTTCCGTGGCGCGAGGCGGCGACGTGCCGGGCGATCACACAGTGTTTTTCTTTGGCCCGCAAGAGCGCCTGGAACTCACCCACCGCGCGGGCAACCGCATGATCTTCGCGCGGGGTGCATTGCATGCAGCGCGTTGGACGGCGGGGAAACCGCCGGGGCTTTATGACATGCGGGATGTACTCGGATTAAAATAGCGCGTTGAAGTAATTACTTCCCGCGCATTCCCAAAATACGCAGCCGCAGCGCGTTCAGTTTGATAAACCCTTTCGCGTCTTCCTGATTATACGCGCCGCCGTCTTCCTCGAACGTCACAATATCCATACGATAGAGCGATTTTGGCGATTTGCGGCCCACGACCGTCACGTTGCCTTTATACAGTTTCAAACGCACGGTACCGTCGACGTTTTGCTGAGTGTGATCGATCAGCGCCTGGAGCGCCTCACGCTCCGGCGAAAACCAGAAGCCGTTATAAATCAGCTCCGCATAACGCGGCATGATTTCATCCTTCAAATGCGCCGCGCCGCGATCCAGCGTGATGCTTTCAATTCCGCGGTGCGCGGCGAGCAAAATCGTGCCGCCCGGCGTTTCATAGAGCCCGCGCGACTTCATACCGACAAAGCGATTTTCCACAAGGTCCAGCCGCCCGATACCGTTCGCGCCGCCAAGTTCATTGAGTTTGGTGAGCAGCGTTGCAGGTGACATTTTCTCACCATCAATCGCCACCGCATCCCCGCGGGCGAATTCGATTTCGATGTAGGTGGGTTTGTCCGGCGCCTCTTCCGGCGCGACGGTGCGCGAAGGTACAAATTCCGGCACTTCCTGCCATGGATCTTCCAATACTTTGCCTTCGCTGGAGCAATGCAATAAATTCGCGTCAATCGAAAACGGCGCTTCGCCGCGTTTGTCTTTGGCAATTGGAATTTGATGCTGTTCGGCGAATTCGATTAATTTATTACGCGACGTCAAATCCCATTCCCGCCACGGCGCGATGACCTTGATATCCGGTTTCAGCGCGTAATAACCGAGTTCAAACCGCACCTGGTCGTTCCCCTTACCCGTCGCACCATGCGACACGGCATCCGCGCCGACTTTATTCGCGATTTCGATTTGCTTTTTCGCAATCAGTGGCCGCGCGATTGAGGTGCCGAGTAAATATTGCCCCTCGTAAACCGTATTCGCGCGGAACATCGGGAAGACATAATCGCGCACGAATTCCTCGCGCAGATCCTCGATAAAAATATTTTCGGGTTTAATGCCCAGCAATTCAGCCTTGCGCCGCGCGGGCTCCAATTCCTCGCCCTGGCCGAGGTCGGCGGTGAAA
>JABDAM010000054.1:2173-4113 GCA_013289145.1 Alphaproteobacteria bacterium
CGGTGAAAGTCACCACCTCAGCATTATATTGCTGTTGCAGCCATTTGAGGATGACGGAGGTATCAAGGCCCCCGGAATAAGCGAGTACGATTTTCATGCCGCCAAATTAACCGCAGGCCGCCATTTTTGTAAAGCGCGTTTTACCAGAACCGCGCCCCAGGCGCCCACCAGCATTCCCGCCACCACGTCGCTCGGGTAGTGCGCGAGCACCATAATGCGGGATGCGCCGATGATGCCCGCAAACACGAATACCGTAATCCGCGCCGCGCGGTGTTTTTGCGGCAACATCAACGCGATGGCGGTGGCAAGCGCGAACATCGTCGTCGTATGACCGGACGGGAAAGAATGGAAATGATACGGATGCGCGCCGAATGCTTCGGACCAATGGAAAAAACCGCTCTCGCCCGTTTTGTAAAATTCATAAGGCCGCACGCGCGCGAAAACGCGTTTCAATACATCCGTAAACAGCCCCGCGCCCGCGACGGATAAAAAGATTTGCACGTCCAGCAGCCAGATCCGCGCCCATTGCGGCGAAAGTTTTTTCGCGCGCCACAGCGCGAAACCAATGACCGCCACAATTCCCGTCGGCCAGGTATACCATTTGCCCAAACCGATATCGGTGATCGCATCAAAAAACGGGCGGCAGGCGTCATGCGCGTTCACATAATCGCGCACCATGCCGTCGAAAAGCAGCAGCGCGGCGATTGCGATAAGAGCCAGCAAGGTTAGCCGCAAAGCATTGCGATCAATTTGCATCATGTGTTTCCCCATGCGTAAAAACAGATAAGCCCGTCATTTTCCCGCGCCCCAAATCCATACCGCGAATTTGCCGCGGGGCAGTTAGTTTTGTATGCGCAAGCTTTAATTCCGCTAATTTTTTATTGGTTACCGCCAGTACGGCATGAGGATTATTTTTCCAGGCACGCCATGCGGAAGGCGCATCGCTGAACCACTGCGTCTTTGTACCGAGCAGGAAAATCGCGCTAGGCTCTTCGTAGCCGGCCAAAATCACCGGGTGGCCTTGGGCGATTTGCCGCAATTGCGGCGCGATCCAAAAGTTTTGCAGCTGCGGCGCGACGAAACCGAGCACCTGGATATTCAGCGTCAGCGCAACCGCAACCGGAATCGCAAAGGCCAGCCGCAAACGGCGTTCGGAAAAATCCGTCCGCGCCAGCGCCGCGGCGGCCAGGATCGCAATCGCCGGATACATCGGCAGCGTATAATGCGGCAATTTTGTCGGAATGATTTCAAAAATAATCCAGCACGGCAATAACCAAGCCAGCAAGAATTGCGTCACACGGTCGTCGCGCGTTTGCCAGCCGTGACACAGGCCGCGCATCATCGCGATGATCGCGGGCAAAAATAATGCCAATAAAAATGCCACATGCGCGCCAGGTGGCAGGCCGTGAGATTCTTGCCCTTCGGAAACTTTGCCCAGCATGTCGTGGCCGACGGATTCCTGCCAGAATTGGCCGTGGCTTTGCAATGTAATGGCGATGAGCCAGGGGGCGGTGCAGATTAAAATTATGAATAATCCTGTTAATGGGCGCAACTGTTTTAATAACCACCACCTGTCACCCCGGCCTCGTGCCGGGGTCTGTGGCAAAGCCAGAGCGACATCCTGAGAATATGAATCCAGTGTCACGGCAGATCCCGGCACACCGGCTTGTGCCGGACCAATGGTCCGACACAGTCGGTAGCCGGGATGACATAGCGCTAATGCAATAATGGCCAATCCCACCACCATTAAAATCACGGGCCCTTTAATCAAAATCCCCACGGCGATGGCAAACCAGAATAAAACAATCTGGGCTGCTGGTCTGCTGGTCTGCTGGTCTGCTACATAAACCTTCGCCAACTGCCACATTGCCAGCAGCGTCGTCGCCAGCAACATCGCGTCGGTTTTCGCCAGGCGCGCTTCAGCGGATAAAATCAGCGCG
>JABDAM010000055.1 GCA_013289145.1 Alphaproteobacteria bacterium
ACAGGATAAATTTAAGCCTGAAAGTTTTGTCGCCTATGAAGAAGGCGGCACACAGCGTTATGGTATCGTCAGCCGCTGGGCCAAGAGCGCGAATGGACAAATCTTTCTGACAATCACGTTACCAGATGGTAGCCAAAAAACGAATAGCGTAACAAAAATAGAAACCGACAAACTCCAAGTCATCGCGGAAGATGATTTAGGGACCGCCGTTGATTCAGACGCGCTGAGAGAAAAACACGAAGCGTATTTAAAACAAGTCCCGCAACTTGATTATGAAATCGCCAAGGCGGAAATTATTGCCAACAATTTTGGCGGCCTTCAAAATCTGGGCGTCGAACGCCTGGCAGCCGCGCGGGATGCCAATGGCAATACGCTCGTACATCTGGCCGCGGCGGAAGGTAATGTGGATGTTTTAGAATATTTGTCTAAACAAGGTAATTTAAAGGCGCTTTTGATTCAAAGGAATGACGCAGGCCAAACTCCCATTCAATCTGCCTTGGCAAATGGCAAATCTGACATCGTTAAAATCTTCGCCGGTGGTCTTAATCCTGACTTTATTAAACAGATATTGGATTGGCCGGATTTGAGCGGCCTTGATCTCGGCGTTCCAGATGCGCGCGTGGAATTGCAAGCACGCTATAATTTTGCATTGGCATGCAAAGCAATCGTCAATAACGATATCCATTTTCTGGAAAACGACATTGGCATCGAAAATCTGAAAAACGCGCATGCTGCGGATCCCGCGCTGACTATTGCCAAGGTTGCGGAACAATTGGGTAAACCGGATATTCTGAAATGGCTTGCGGAGCAAAACGATCCGGAATTTGATGGGATGCTGGCGGGTCTTGAAGACGCGACTTTGGAAAAACTATATCCGGGCAAAAGTATCGCGGAAATCAAAGAGAAATTAGGAAATAATGTTGCAGGCGGCATCGTCATCGAGGATGAACATGAACCCACCGCGCCGCCGGCGAGATTAAAAGAAATTCCGGATGTGGAGGAAAAAGATGACGCCTGGTTGAAGGCGGTTGCCAAACTTCATCTGGATCAGAGATTAGGAAAGTCTGAAGCCATATATAAAATTAAAGAGCTTCCTAATGCGCCAATTTACAAAGTTGTTTTGGACGACGAAGCACAAGTCAATCAAATTAAGCTGGACTACGGCAAAGTCATCACAAATAAATTGCAACTGACTATGGGCAGGCAGTTTTTACTTCAGAGAAAACCTGAACTGAATGGGCACATTAATTCTGATGAAGCCCTTTTAAATATCCTTAAGGCGTATCCGGATTTGCAAGCACAACTGACCGAATATCTGGGGCAGGATGATGTTAAAAAGTTCGTTGAGGAGCAAACCCAGAAACACATCGACACGGTTTTCCTGGATGAGTTGGACACTTCATCCGGCAAGCACACGCTGCGATTCGCCGCTAACGACGATCTTAAAATACCGAAAAGCGAGCTGGATGAAGAATACAACAAACGTTATCGCGGCTGGTCCTTCAAAGTTTCACATGGCTTTATGTACGGGCATGAAGAGTGGGAAAAATTCATGCCCAATATTAATAAGATTGAAATCGCAGAGGGCCAGGAAGTCGACCTGCGTCAACATTTAACCAGCGTGGACTTCGATCCTAAAAATAAAGTTATCGTCCATTTCGGCAAAAAAACTGAGGCGCATTTTACGGAAAGCCGCACCTGGATTTCAAACGCCGCCGATGCCAACCTGGCCGCCGCGATTTCCAGCGCGCATGCGCGCATGCGTGATGACCCGACGAAGCGTTTTAAAATCACGGCGAACCGCGATAAAGACATTGAAAACATGGTGAAGGTCGCCAAGGCCTATGTCCAGCATGGCCTGCCGCTTCACGAAGAAACGCAGAATAAATTGCTCGAATGGGAGAATGCGAAGCTACCGGAACGGAAAAGATATCCAGACTTCGCGGCGCTGCAAAAATCCCTGGTCGGCGATCCTCCGGCGGCGGCTGGCGGCGGCGGATCGGCGCCTGTTCTTACTACCTAACCGGCCAGCACAAAGCGCCGGTCGCAATAGGTGCAATCGACAAAAGCCTGCCGGGGCGGAATCGGCAAATAAACCCGCGGATGGCCCAGCGCGGCTGAAATATTGGCGAGCGCACGGTGCTCGCCGCCATCGCCATAGCCGGAGCCGTCGCAATAAACCTCGCGGTGCAGGACTTCCACGACTTCGGGCGGCGGCAGGTTGGTGGGACGGGCAGCGTCGGTCGCGCCTGGCGTGGCGGACTGCGGCAGTTCGGATGGGCTGGTATTCGGCACGGCAACCTGCATGGGATTTCCCCTTGATCGGGCGTTGAAATTGCTTGACAGCCGCCGGGCAAAAGCCCTATACAGCCGCTTCCTGAAAGCATAGACCAAAAGAAGACCTGCGGACAAGACCATGAAAATCGTGAATTCCATTAAGACCCTGAAAACACGCGACAAAAACTGCCGCGTCGTCAAACGCCGCGGCCGGACGTATGTCATCAACAAGAAAAACCCGCGGTTTAAAGCGCGCCAGGGTTGATCCCTGTAAAAATCATTAAATACTTGCGCCCTGGCTGGGTATTATAAGATATGAAACCAGCCGCCCTTGCCGCATCTTTATTATTAACGGCCGCCGCCCATGCTCGGCATGCGCAGACGGACAGTTTGCCACGCGCGTTCAATCAACTTATGGGCAAAATCGATAAGATCTTTAAAGATGCCAAGGTTTCCCATCAATGGCTGGAGCCTGCGGTTAAGCAATTCGGCGAAACGCAAAAATGCGCCTTTAGCGTTTTGCCGATCGACGGCCAGAACAACGCAATCTTTTTATACACGCACCGGAATTTCGGCGCTGAATTTTCAGGCCAGGATCGTTTGTTATTCAGTTGTCCGCATGCGCAAAACGGTTTCTACCCCGCGGTTGGCGGCTCCCTTAGCAAAAATACGCTGGATTTCTCGCCGCGGATGGCAATGATGTATAATTGCGGACGATTTAACGCGTCGCTTGATCAGCACGGAACGTTAGAATTGGCGCAAGGCTTTGGCCGCGAAAGCGCCATCCTCGAGTTTAATTTTGAACGCAGAACGGCATTTGCCGGATTGAATTGCCGCTTCTAGGCTGGCCGGACAATCGCGTGTTTCTTTTTTCCAGCGGATAATTTTGCGTCACCGCTCAGGAAATCATTCGCCGACAGTTTCGCGCCCTCGTCTGAAA
>JABDAM010000056.1:0-2048 GCA_013289145.1 Alphaproteobacteria bacterium
TGTATGATTTTTTCGCGCGCCACGGCATTGCGCATGCGACGGTGGAACACGCGGCGGCTTTTACCGTGGCGGAAATTCCGCCCGAAGTTTTCGCGCTGCCCGGCGCGCATGTGAAAAGTTTGCTGCTGATTGATAAGGCCAACGGGGCGAAAAATTTCTGGCTGGTCATCGCGCTGGACGCGACGCGGGTGGATTTGAAAGGCCTGGCCGGGCGCGTGGGCGCGGGGAAATTTTCATTCGCCAAAGCGGAAGATTTGTTGCGATTGCTGCAAGTTACGCCGGGTTCGGTGACGCCCTTCGCGCTCATCCACGATCCGCAACATCAGGTTCGCGTTATAATTGAAGAAGACATTTTCAATCACACGCATATCAACGGCCATCCGATGCGCAATACCGCGACGACAACCGTTCCCATGGCTGATTTCCGGCGGTTTTTGGCGCTGTGCGGCCACCCCTTTCAAACGGCGGAGTTAGCGTCTAAAGAAGCGGCATGAAGAATAATTCCGCCGCACAAAAAAGAGCATTAATTTCCGTCTCAGACAAAACCGGTATTGTTGAATTCGCGCGCGGGCTGGCGGAGCGGGGGTTTGAGATTTTATCCACAGGCGGAACATTTAAAACGCTGCGCGATGCGGGCGTTACGGTGATCGAAGTTTCAAGCGTGACGGGTTTTCCCGAAATCATGGATGGGCGCGTGAAAACGCTGCACCCGAAAATCCACGGCGGTTTGCTGGCGGACCGGGATGTGCCGGAACATATGGCGGCGATGAAAGAACACGGCATTGCGCCGATTGATATGCTGGTGGTGAATTTATATCCGTTTCGTGAAACCTTGGCGCGGCCTGAGGCGACCTATTCAGAGTGCGTGGAAAATATCGACATCGGCGGCCCCGCCATGATCCGCGCGGCGGCGAAAAATCATGCGCATGTCACTGTAGTCACAGATCCGGCGGATTACCAAACCGTTCTTGATCAGTTATCTGAAGTGCATGAAATTCACGGCACGAATTTAATTTGTTATGAACAAAATCAGGTTTTCGCGGCAAAGGCGTTTGCGCATACTTCCGCCTATGACACGGCGATTGCCGATTGGCTTTGCTATGAAGCTTTCGGAGATGACGCGCCAAAAATGCGTTTATCCTTCACGCCTAATTCCTCGCCACTGCGCTACGGTGAAAATCCGCACCAAACAGCAAGTTTCACGCGCGGCGAATTCCGTCATGGCGTATTGAGCGCAAAACAAATTCAAGGCAAAGAACTGTCCTACAACAACATCAACGACACCGACGCCGCGTTTGAATGCGTCGCGGAATTCGACCGCCCCGCCGTCGTGATCGTGAAACACGCCAACCCTTGCGGCGTGGCAGAGGCGGAGGATTTGCTCACCGCTTATCAACTCGCGCTGCGGTGTGATCCGACCTCGGCATTTGGCGGGATTGTGGCCACGAACCGTCCGCTGGACGAGAAAACCGCGCGCGCGATTGTTGAGGTTTTTACCGAGGTCATCATCGCGCCCGGCGCGGATCAGGCGGCCATTGACGTCATTGCGACCAAGAAAAATTTGCGCCTGATGCTGACGGATGGTTTGCCCGACCCCGCCGCGCCGGGCGTGAATTCCAAATCCATCGCGGGCGGCGCGCTTTATCAGGACCGCGACAATGGCCGCATCACGGCGGCGGATTTGCGCGTGGTGACGAAACAAAAACCGACCGACGCGCAAATCGCCGATATGATTTTCGCCTGGCGCGTGGCGAAGCATGTGAAATCCTACGCCATTGTTTACGTCAAAAACGGCGCAACGGTGGGCATCGGCGCGGGCCAAATGAGCCGCGTGGATAGCGCGCGCATCGCGGCGCATAAAGCGGAAGAAGCCGCGAAAGCCACCGGATTAACCGACAGCCTCGCCAAGGGCAGCGTGGTGGCGTCGGACGCTTTCTTTCCCTTCGCTGACGGTTTGCTCGCAGCGGCGGCGGCGGGCGCGACCGCCGTCATCCAACCCGGCGGCTCCATGCGCGACGCCGAAGTTATCGCTGCGGCGGACGAAGCGG
>JABDAM010000056.1:2058-3095 GCA_013289145.1 Alphaproteobacteria bacterium
TAAAATAGGATTATATTGATAAATTGATAATGGGCGTATTGCGTCCGTTTTTCAAAATCCGCCCGGTTTGACGGGTGGAGTCTGCCCATCGTTCCAACCTTCACATTTTTCCGGAGCAAACCCATGCCCTTCAGCATCATCGGCCGCATGATCGGGCCGCCGCCAAACATGCCATATTCAATCGCGCCGAGGCGGTATGTGCGCCCGCCCGCGCCTTTATTCACGCGCGCGAGTTCGTCGTTGGCTTTGGCTAATAAAGCCTCGCGCAACTTCGCGCGGCCTGCTTCCATTTCATCCAGGGTCGGCGACAGATCCGTATTGGCGACCGTGAATTGCAAACCCGGGCGGCTGGCGCTCTTCGCGGTGGCATCCAGGCCCGTCAATTGCGCTTCCGGCAAACGCGTTTCCAATGTCGCATCCCAATGCGCCAGGCCGCTGGCATCGGTGGAATGATTGAAATTCACAATGCGCCATTGCGCCTTGGCAATCTTTTGCGCGCCGTCCAAAATCCCTTTGCGCGTCGCGGCGGCATCGGCGTCTTTCAACGCCGCACTGACATTCACCGTCACTTTGCCCGTCGTCGCGCTCACGTAATCTTCGGCGGATAATTGCACGGTAACCGTATCATCATGCGGCGGCCACCCCATACTATTTAGGGGCGATTGCGCCATCGCAGGCGCGGCGAGCAATAGGCAAGACAGGATGGCAATCAGACGCATGGTTTCCTCCTAGAAATCAATGTTGCTGTAATGCGGCGCGGGCGGCAAACCGGGAAAAGCATCGGCAAGCAAAGGCCGGAACGACGGCCTTGACTTAATTCGCACATACCAGGATTTCGCGCCTGGATGCGCCGACCAGTCCAGATCGCCCAAATAATCAACAACCGACAATTGCGCCGCGCAATTCAAATCCGCCAGCGTGAGCTGATCTCCGGCCAGCCACCGCCGCGTGTCGCACTGATAGCCGATCCACTGCAAAAACGCATTGGCCGCATCCAGTCCCGCACGGATCGCGCGGCTGTCCGGCGCGCCTGAACG
>JABDAM010000057.1 GCA_013289145.1 Alphaproteobacteria bacterium
TGCGGTTCGGAAAACCCCAGGCCCGCGAGGAGCGTCGCGGCCTTGGCCGGTGCGGCGTAGGCGTCAAGGTCGGATAGGCGTTGATAAATGTCGCCGAGTTTATTGGGGTCGGTTTCGGTTTCCGTCTGGCGCCACAGGTCGGCCATTTCGGTGTGGGATTCCAACACCATGTCGATGAGCGGCGTGTCGACCTCGGGAATATCCTGGCGGACCCAGCCCATGCGCTGGGATTGCGACATGCTGATGGTGCCGCCGTCGGGCGTCAGGACGCCGCCGATGAGTTTGAATAGCGTGGATTTGCCCGCGCCGTTCAAGCCCACCACGCCCACGCGCCAGCCGTCCGTGATATTCAGGCTAACCTGATCCAGGATAAGACGGCCGCCGATGCGGTAGGATAAGTTGGCGATGCTGAGCATGAGCGCGGAATCTATAGATTAGTTGCGCGGGGAAAGCATCTTTTAAATGAGGACGCCCTGTGGGCGGAAGCATAGGGGAGAACGCGTTGCGCGCGTGAGTTTGCGTTAGAGATCGCTCACACATTCTCCCTTATGCTCCGCTGCGTAGCAGCCTCTTTTTTTCTTTTCACTTCATTTTTTCTTTCCTTTCGTTGGGTTGAGGGGGGGATTTGCTTAGGTTTTGCCCTAATAAAAGGGCCGCCCGGGCGTTCCAGTGGCTGTCGGTTTAGGCGTAGGAGCGAGGCGGAGAAACCCCCACCGCGCGACCCTTTGGATGCCAATCCAAAGGCTCTCGGCTGTGCCGGACCATTCGTCCGGCAGAAGCCGTGCGCCTGAACCATGGACCCGTCTGCGGCCGCAAGCCGAACCCATGGATTGAATATAATCCTATTCAATAAAATTGTCATGGAATATTTTCATACTAGATAAAAATTGTTTCGATGCAGGGAGTAGGTTATTATGCCGCCTGTTAAACAGGAGAAACAACGACGATGGATCCTGAAAAGCTGGAAGAGGCCAAGATCAGGCGCCGCGAGGAGGGCCTGGCCATTCGAGACTTGGACAGGCTTTATGGTGCTACAATCAGAAAAGAAGTTATGAGAACCGCGCCTCGTCTATCCAAAGGCAGAAGCTATAAAGTTCCTGCAATAGACTCTGAAAAACTGAAAGAGGCGACGGCCAGGCGCCGCGAGGAAGGATTGACCACTCGAGACTTAGCCAGGTTTTATGGTCATAGAATTAAAGAAGAGGTTCTGAAAATCACACCGCGCCTATCTAAAGGCGGGCCGGATGTGGCGATCAATGCTGAAGAGATAACCGCCGAGATAGCCCAAGCGCGCATGACGGGAACGGCTATGTATGAACTGCAAAGGCAATTTCCAGGCTATCGCGATCTTATTGTTAAAGTCTGCAAAGAATATCCAATGGATAAACGAGGCAGACTGATCAAGCCCCAAACTTCTTCCGCAGAGCCTCAACCAGATCGGTTCGTTCCCAACTGAACCCGCCATCCGCTTCCGGCGCGCGGCCGAAGTGGCCGTAGGCTGCCGTGCGTGCATAGATCGGGCGGTTGAGTTGGAGGTGGCGGCGGATACCGCGCGGGGTCAGGCTGACCATTTCTTGCAGGGCTTTGGAAATCGCGGCTTCGTCGACCTCGGCGGTGCGGTGGGTGTTGACGTAAACCGACAGCGGTTGCGCGATGCCGATGGCGTAGGAGAGTTGCAATGTGCATTTACGCGCGAGGCCCGCCGCGACAACGTTTTTCGCCAGGTAACGCGCGACGTAGGCGGCGGAGCGGTCAACCTTTGTCGGGTCTTTACCGGAAAACGCGCCGCCGCCGTGGGGCGCCGCGCCGCCATAGGTATCGACGATGATTTTACGTCCGGTCAGGCCCGCGTCGCCGTCCGGTCCGCCGATAACGAAACGGCCGGTGGGATTGACGTAGAATTTATCTTCGGCGGGCATCCAGCCCTTTGGCAAAACATTTTGCACATGCGGGCGCACGATTTCGCGCACGTCGGCTTGCGACAGGCCGTCGGCATGTTGCGTTGAAATCAGAACCGATGCCGCGCCGGTGGGGCGGCCGTTTTCGTATTGCATGCAGACTTGTGATTTCGCATCGGGGCCAAGTTGCGGTGCCGCGCCGCTGTGGCGCGCCTCAGCCAATGAACGCAAAATCGCGTGGGAATAAAGGAGCGGCGCAGGCATCAGCTCCGGCGTTTCGTCGCAGGCGTAGCCGAACATAATGCCCTGGTCGCCCGCGCCTTCGCCGTCTTCGTCGGCGGCGCTGTCAACGCCTTGGGCGATATCGGCGCTCTGTTCATGCACGACGACGTTGATCTGCGAACGGTCCCATGAAAAGCCGTCTTGTTCGTAACCGATATCCTTAATCGCGGCGCGGGCGATTTCTTCCATTTTGCGTTTTTGAAAACCGCCCTGAACGCGGATTTCGCCGCCGATCATCATCAGGTTTGTGGTGGCAAAGCATTCAACGCCCGCGCGCGCCTCAGGATCCTGTGCCAGAATGCCGTCGAGGATCGCGTCGGAAACGCGGTCGCAGATTTTATCCGGGTGGCCTTCGGAAACGGATTCCGAGGTAAAAACATAACTCGCGTTTTCAACCGCGTTACGCGCGGCGGTGGAAGCAGATGCAGGAGAGAGGGCAGCCTGAGAAGATGAGGGGGCCATAAAGAACGTCCTTTCGAAAAGGCGGGCCGTTTCTATTCCCGCCGGTGTTTAGCAAAGAGCGTAGCATTTAGCGCCCGCGTACGGGTGCGTCAAGAAGATTTTGCGCGCAAAGCGCGCGGGGATTCATTTGTCATAAAAACGACATATTGGAATGTTAAAGTAGAAAGATAAAATTTTAAGGATTATGGCATGAACCTTGTGAAACGCCAGGCGCATCAAAGTGTTGAAACAAAGAGTAAAGATGACGCGCTGATAGATGCTTTTCGCGGGCACTATTTCATCCGCCGCACAGACCGTTTGCGGGATGAAGCGCATCCTTTAACCCAGGAAGT
>JABDAM010000058.1:0-2288 GCA_013289145.1 Alphaproteobacteria bacterium
AATAATATACTTCGCAGATTAGGAGGTTAAATGACACATTATCAGCTTTCAGATTTAAATTTTGGTACGGCGTTTGACGTTATCCCATCTCAAGATCCGGCTATTTCGACACGGTATTATGTGCCAATTCCAAATTGGCTTTCAGAAGTGAATGGGGCGGCGCCACATGAAAACTTGCAAAACATCCGCGAAAGAGGCTGGCGATTCATCTTTCATAATCCAACAGATCAACGGGAGCAGCGCGCGCAGATTGACGGCACCGAGGTCGTTGCCTGCCAAACCACTTTTGATAAGGCGGTTAAATTGCATGCTTTTATTTGCAAAACTTATGGTGACAATCCCAATGAATTAAAACCTGAAGATCTTTGTGAAATTATCCGCTATGCCCAGGATATCGAAATCCACGACATCTATGATGATAAGATATCCAAAATTCCAAAATACATGCATAAAAATCCTGATATTGAAACCGACATTGACGGCTTTGGCGCTTACTTACCCAATCCAGACCCTGTTGCCGCAATCTATCTTTCGGGCAGAGGTTCCTATGTCATGCATGAAGGCGCGGTGCCCCAGATTTTTGGAAATGGCGGCTATGTTTCGTTTCCCGGTCTTGTCGCGGCAGATGTTGTTTCACAAACGCCGGCAGGCATCCAAACGCTTGTCGAGGAAGACAAAATGGGCATCCCCAGATTTATCCAAGCACATGTTTTTGAATGGAACCGGACCTTTCCTGATGGCCGCTTGATCAAGGCGGGCAAAGCCGTTGAATTGGCGAATGCAAGCCTAGCTTTGAAATAACTACGCCGCCAACAGCGTATTTTGTGATAGAAATTCTGCCATTGTTTCGTAACAATGTTTCAAATCATCTTCCGTCGCGCAATAAGGCGGCAAGAGATAAACGGTATTGCCAAGCGGACGGATGAAAATACCGCGTGTCATGCAGAACTGGTGTAACTCGGCGCCGATGCCGGCGAGATAATTGGCGTCACCACCGATTTCGAAAGCGGCGATGGTACCGCGGATGCGCGGATTTTGGACATTCAGCGCGGGTAGAAATTTTTGATGCCAAGAATTAATCGCCGCGATTTTCTCCAGCGTATTTTCTTCCCGCCACACGCGCAAATTCGCCGCCGCCGCCGCGCAGGCGAGCGCGTTGCCGGTGTACGACGTCGAATAAAACAACTGCCGCGCGCGGTCTGTGGAATAAAAGGCGTCGAAAATTTCCTGCGTCGCCAACGTCGCCGCCATGGGCAAAAATCCGCCCGTAATGCCTTTGGCCAGCGCGATGATATCCGGCAATTCACGGCATTGCTGATAGGCGAACATCGTCCCCGTGCGGCCAAAACCTGTCATGACTTCATCAAAGACGACAAATATATCGTGCGCGTGCGCTGTGCGCGTGATTTCATCCAGAATTTCCGGCGCATACATTTTCATGCCGCCCGCGCCCTGTACCAGCGGCTCGATCATCACCGCGGCGATTTCGTTTTCATGGGTGCGCAAGGTTTGCGCCAAAACTTCCAAACATCGCGCCGCATCTTCGGCAGAGCCTGCCCCGGCGAAGGCCGGGGATGGCACGCGCAGGACTTCAAATAATAATGGCTCACCATGACGCGTGAAAACGCTGCGCGCGCCGACGGATGCCGCGCCGACGGTATCACCGTGGTACGCATTTTCAAATGCGATAATTTTATGCCGCTGTGGCTGACCGCGATGAAACCAAGTGCCCACGACCATATTGATCGCGACCTCAACCGCCGTGGAACCGCTATCGGATAAAAACACGCGCGCGAATTTTGGATCGATGATGCGCGACAGTGCATCCGCAAATTCATTCGCCGCATCATGCGTGAAATTCGCGAAAATGGTTTGTGATAATTTTTCGCTCTGCGCCACAATCGCCGCGCGGATCACGGGATGCGAATGCCCGTGCGTCGTCACCCACCAGGATGAAATGCCGTCAAATAACTGGCGCCCGTCCGCCAGATATAGATACGCCCCCTCCGCCCGCGCAACAACCGGCGGCGGCGGCGTGACGGCGTGTTGGGTGAAGGGTTGCCAGAGTTTCATGGGACTTTATAATTCTATTAATGCAGTATCTGCAATCATAAAATAGCCCTGGGGAACCGCCATGAAGCTGCCTGTAAAATTTGTAACTCTAATTGTTGTTTTTGTGTTAATTTCATTCAAGCCAATTTACGCAAAAGAATTTTCGACAAGCCAAGCGCATGAAATCGCAACGCAAATAATATCAGACAGCATCCCGAAAGCTGAGCCATTTACGT
>JABDAM010000058.1:2298-2954 GCA_013289145.1 Alphaproteobacteria bacterium
TATCAGACAGCAACACAAACGATTTTAATGATAAAATTGGAAATGATCTCAGCAAATGTAGGGACAGCCACCCCAGTAATGCTGAAGTTGGTGAATGTTTTGATAATGCGTATAAAGATTATGATAAAATCTTAAATGCGGTTTACAAACTCGCTTTAAAGGAAAATGATACAAAAACCCAGGACGCTATTCAAGACAGTCAACGTAAATGGCTCAGCTTTCGGGATGCTGAATTCAAGGCAAATGCAGCCTTTGCACAACAAGGCCGAGGAACCATTATCACGGTTGAGTTAGGCAATAATCAACTTTTTTTCATTCGGGATCGTATTGCACAATTGATGCTATATTTAGGCGCTTATGAAGGCTAACTGAGAACCATTCTCAATCCATTGATCCCACACGTTTCCTTGACACCTCCGCGCGTTTGCCCCATGTAATCAGGAAGGAATTGGTACGGATTGATTTTGCCCGCGCCGCAACAAAAACTATGATTAGAATCAGCAAGTTAGCGGATTATGCCGTCGTCATCCTCGCCGAAATGGCGCGGGATCCGGCGACGTTGTCAGCCGCCGCCCTTGCCGCCGCGACGACACTGCCTGAAACGACGGTGGCGAAAGTTTTGAAATCGTTGGCGCAAGGAAATTTGCTTACTGCCA
>JABDAM010000059.1 GCA_013289145.1 Alphaproteobacteria bacterium
CCGACGGCAAAAGCCTGACTGAGGTCTTCAACGCATATAAGGAATTACAAACATACCCTGCCTATCATTTTGAAAGATACAAAGGCCCTGCCACTGACGCCGCGGGACTGAGCCCCAGCACCGTCGCAAAAATCGAAAAAGTGGTTAATGATTTTAGAGCCGAAGGAATTGTGCCATTCGCCGCTCGTAACTCCTGGATGACTAAGACATTCACGGATTATCTGGATGTCGACTCCACTCCTGCTACCGGATTTAGAACTTTCCAGGGCTTGCTTGAGAATACAGTGAGCATAGTCCAGGCGGAAGCAGGCAACAGCATGGCCCGGAGAGATCTGATCTTATCCACGCCTGATGGACGGGATGCTTCAGGCTTTTACGCTAAACGGGAGATGCATGAAGAAAACCTTCGGGTGGGCGGCAACATTCGCAACGCAAGCCGTGTCATCACCAGAACCCTGGAAGACGTTAAAAACAGAATTGGCCAAGAAATCACCGCCTACACAAAAGAGACGGAACAGCATATTGCCGATCAGCAGTGGGTAGAGGAAAAAGCTCTTCCGACAGCGGCGGCGCAGATTGATCAGTTGGAAAAAGCCTATCTTACCGTCAGCGCCATGAATAAAACCCAGGTTAAAATGGCATGGGCAGCCATCCAAGCCAACCCGCCCCAAACTGGCGCAGCGCTTTGCCAGGTTATCAAAGATCATGTCACAGCTCGCCAGATGATGAAAAGACAAGCCCCTATCGTCGGCAAAAAAGATTTCGATCAGATGTTTAGCCCTCTCAGTCCAAATACGCCCATCGTGGGCCGCTCTGCTGAACTTTTTGCCAAACGGGTAGCGCAATCGGACGCCCCCATGGGAATTATTCCGGCATATAAGCCTATCTTCACGAAAAATCCCGGCATGAAGCGGGCTAATGCTGCTATGGGTGCGAAGACGTTATAAAACCGGGAACCGGCAAAGTTCCGCAACACATATCGGTTTTTTATTTTTTCCTTGTATAAGTTGGTTTCCCTAACCACGGAGACACAACAATGAAAAAACTCGCAATTCTGGCTGCTGCTGCGGCTTTAACGGTAGCAGGCGCGGCATTCGCGCATGATCCTTCATCAGCGGATGCGGCGGCGAATGCCTCTACGGATGAGACGATCGCGTCTGACAATGCGGCGGTCGCAAAGGATAATACCGCCATCGCGAAACAGCACCACAACATGGCCGCCAACCGCCAGCAAAAAGCGCGCGCGAAAGCGAACGGCGACGTTGCATCCCAGGCAGCCGCCAGCGCGAAACTCGGCGCAAACCACGTTGCCGTCGGCGAAAAGAAAACTGAAAAAAGCATGGACCAAACCATCAGAAATAATGATGAACAGGATCAGCCGCAGTAAGCTTTGAACAGCTTGATCAAAACGGCCCGGTTTCCCGGGCCGTTTTTTTATCCGCCCGCCGCCGGGTGACGATAAATCCCTAAAATTCTCCCCATCCTTCATAAAATCTTCATAGGCTGCTGATAGGCTATAAGGTGGAGTATTCGTCATTATGGCCCCTCAGCCCACGCGCCGACCTGTTCGACCTGTCCGCGCCGCTAACAACGGCGGCGGCGATGGCCGCCCGCCTCAGCGCCCGCCCGCCAAGCCTCCGGCCAAACCCAGCACGGCCAAATCCGTTTTGAAATTCGCCTTTATGCCCGAAATCGGCCGCAGTTTGGAAAACGTCAAATTCGCGTGGCATTTATTGGTGAACCTGGTCGCCCAAATATACGTCGGCGTGAAATTAATCCCGGCCGATCACCCCTGCACCGACCTGCGCAACGCAAGTGAATATAAACTCCAGGACATTATCAAAATTGCCTATCAAAGTTTGAAATGGGAGCGCGAACAGATCCCGCAGATCGTGATCTTTTTCGCCGTGCTGGCCTTTTTGTTTTTTATCGCGCTGTCGCTGATTACCTTGGTGATGAATCTAGGCGTCCATGCCGCGCATGCGCAAAATAACTCCACAACCAACGGCAGCGGCATTAACGACGTCTTAAACCAGATCTTTAACATGCAAAGCGGCGGGATGTTGCCCACAGCCCTGGGCGGGATGCTGGCGGCCTATAGCAATCTGGTTTTGGTTCTGGCCGGAATTATTCTGGTCTGGACGATTTTGACGACGGTGGTGGAATCCGCGCGTCACGGCCAGCCGTTTGGTAAAAGTTTCAACGCCACCTGGGCGCCGATGCGCCTGGTTTTCGCGCTGGGCCTCTTGATCCCTTTATCCAGCGGCCTGAATTCGGGACAATATATTATTATCTATTTGGCGAAATGGGGATCTGACGTCGCCAGCAACGTTTACAACCAGTTCAGCGACAGCATCGGCATGGGCCAGGGCATTTCGGCTTCAAAATTCAGCAACCCGATTAAGAAAGAAGAGGCGCTGAAGGATCTGTTTAACCTTTACGCCTGCGCCTATGCGGTGAACGCGCAAGACGGCGTGGGTTCCATCAATTTGCCGGACGCGAATTCTTTTACCCTCAATGATGACCCGGCGACGAACCCATCGCATGTCCATGAAATTAAATTCGACAGCGGCACGGGCATCAGCATCGGCAACCAGAACGGCTGCGGCAAAATCCGGTTTTATTATAACACCCAAGCGAAAAGCCCGGATCAGCAACTG
>JABDAM010000060.1:0-108 GCA_013289145.1 Alphaproteobacteria bacterium
CCGCGCGCGAAAATAATGAATAAACCGCGCTATGTCGTGGACAGTTCGGTGATCCTGGCGATTTTGCGCCGTGAAATTGGACATGATATCGCTTTGGAATTAATATCG
>JABDAM010000060.1:118-2656 GCA_013289145.1 Alphaproteobacteria bacterium
AAATTGCAGTGCGCGCATTGGAATCTTTGTCCCTCGACATCATTCCATTTGATGAGGCGATTGCCGAAGCCGCAGCGGCATTGCGTCCGGCGACACGTGCGCATGGCATTTCTTTCGCCGATCGCGCCTGTTTGGCTTTGGCGAAAACACGGCGGCTGATCGCTTTGACGGGCGATCGTATTTGGAAAAATCTGGCTGAAGATATTGGTATAGACGTGCAATTGTTCCGGTGACTATTCACCATCTGTTAACCATTTCCAGTTAGGCTATACAGGTAGAGCTAGGTAAAGGGCCCGAATCGGCCCAAAATGGCAAGCAGGAGCAGAACGCGAATGGCCGCCGCTGACGACGACAAAAAACCTGAAGGCGACGCCCCGGCAGAGGGCGAAGCAACCGCGAAAAAGAAAGGGCCGCTGGCGTTTTTGGACGCGCTGCCGCCCAAACTGAAGCTACCGATTTTAATCGACGCGCCGGTTCTGTTGATTTTACTGATCGTGCTGGGATTGTTCCTGGGCGGCGTGTTTTCACACAAAAAACCGAAAAAATGCGACGATACCGCTGATGCGGCCGCAGCCACCGTTGTGACCCCCGACGCGCAACCCGCCGCGGACGATAAAGCCAAGCCGGATGATAAGGATAAAAAATCCGACGATAAAAAGGCCGACGACAAAGACAAAAAATCGGACGACAAAGCCGAACCCTGCACTCCGGAGCAAAGCGAAGACAGCGCCGACGCCGGCGGCAAAGACAAAGACGGCAAGGATGTGAAGCCATCTTATTACAGCATGCCGGACATGCTGGTGAATCTGGACACGCACGGCCGCAAGGCGACGGTGTTGAAATTGTCCGTGATTATCGAAGTCGGCACGCCTGAAGATATGAAAGCGATGGAGGATAAACTCCCGCGCGTGGTCGACGAATTCCAAACTTTCCTGCGCGAAATCCGCGTGGAGGATTTGCGTGGTTCGGCCGGGATATACCGTCTGCGCCAAGAGCTATTGATCCGGATCAAACCCGCCGTCGCGCCGATTAAGGTTAAAGATGTCCTATTCAAAGAACTTTTGGTACAACAGAGTTAAGCATGGCTGACGCAGCGGAACAGACTGACGACGAAAAAATGGCCGCCGAATGGGCGGCGGCAAACGGCGAGGGCGGCACCGGCGAGCCCGCGCGTATTTTAAATCAGGATGAAATCGATAGCCTGCTGGGCTTTGACAAAGGCGCGGAAAACGAACTGCGCGGCATGCAGGCGCTGATCAATACCGGGCTGGTGAATTACGAACGCCTGCCGATGCTCGAGATTGTCTTTGACCGCATGGTGCGCGTGATGTCCACGTCCTTGCGTAACCTGACCTCCGATAACGTCGAGGCCAGCATCGACCAAATTTCCTCCGTCCGTTTCGGCGATTATTTAAATTCCGTCCCGCTACCCGCGATGATTTCCGTTTTCAAGGCGGAGGAGTGGGACAACTACGGCCTCCTCGTCGTCGACAGCGCATTGATTTATTCGATCGTTGACGTCCTCCTCGGTGGCCGCCGCGGCACCGCCGCGATGCGTATTGAAGGCCGCCCCTATACGACGATTGAACGCAGCCTGGTTGAACGCATGGTGCATGTCGTCCTGGCGGATCTGTCGGCGGCGTTTGATCCTTTGTCTCCCGTATCCTTCCGCTTTGACCGCCTGGAAACCAACCCGCGTTTCGCCGCCATCGCGCGGCCGGGCAATGCCGCTGTCCTGATCAAAATCCGCGTCGATATGGAAGACCGCGGCGGACGCATGGAAATCATTATTCCCTATGCAACGCTGGAGCCCGTGCGCGAATTGCTGTTGCAGCAATTCATGGGTGAAAAATTCGGCCGGGATAATATTTGGGAAACGCACCTTGCCAGTGAATTGTATCACACCGATGTCGAACTTGCCGCCGTGCTGGGCGAAGTGGGCATGAAACTGTCCGATACGATCAATTGGAAAATCGGCTCCACGCTGATGCTGCCGACGACGCCCGATGATCTGATCGATCTGCGCTGCGGCGAGCGTTCATTATACATCGGCAAAATGGGCCGCAAATCCGGCAACATCGCCATTCAGATCGAAGGCGACGCACCGCAAGGAGACGAGGCATGAGCCTGAACTGGTCGCTGATTCTGGATGTCGTGATGATCGCCATGATGGCGGCGACGATGATTTACGCTTTACCCTCAACCGCAATCTGGAACGGTTAAGAGGCGTAAAAACCGAATTTGACGCGACCGTGCAGAAATTGACGATGTCGATCACCCAGGCGGAAACCGGCCTGCGCGATTTGAAATTAACGGCCCAGGAAATCGGCGGCAACATCGAAAGCAAAATCGCCGATGCGCGCGGCCTGACCCAGGAACTCCAATTTATGATTGAAACGGCGGACAGCCTCGCCAACCGCCTGTCCCGCGCGGCCGAGGGCGGCGGCGCACCGAAAATTGCCGAAGCGCCCAAACCAACGGCGCCAAAACCCGCCGCGCCGCAGGGATTATTTGGCGGTTCGCGTCCTGTAACAACAG